>JBAXYW010000229.1:0-7120 GCA_041670605.1 Lentisphaeria bacterium | reverse complement strand
TGCCCGTCCCCCGGCCCCCGTTCTTCACTTCCGGCCCCCCGTCCCTCGCTCCGCGTTTGCCCCTCCCCGCTCCCCGGTCCGCATTCCCCGTTCCCCGTTCCCCGTTCCCCGTTCCCCGTTCCCCATTCCCCGTTCCCCGTTCCCCCATCCCCCTTCCCAACCCCGAAGGGGTGACCGCATACCAGCCCAGGGCAACGCCCTGGGTACGGCACACCCCAAAATTGGCGTTCTGAAGGAACGCCGCATATTTGATAGGGTCTATATCTTGGACTGGTTATCACCGTTTTTGGAAGGTGAAAATTTCGGAAAAGGAGTTCATTGATCATGCCGCAATCCCTTTCCAACATTTTGTTGCATTTGATTTTCAGCACAAAAGACCGGCGTCCCTGGCTTGGGGACGAGATTCGCGGCAAGGCGCATGCATTTCTTGCGGGGGCAGTTCGCCAATGCAATTGCGAGGCCTATCGAGTAGGTGGGACGGAGGATCATGTGCATCTTGCGGTGCGTCTTTGCCGCACCATATCGGTTGCGAATCTGGTTCAGGAGATAAAAACCGCCTCGAGCAAATGGTTGAAAACACAAAGCCCCATGCTGAAAGATTTTGCCTGGCAAAAAGGGTATGGCGTTTTTTCCCTCGGGGTGAGTCAAAAAGAATCCCTGTTTCACTACATCGACGGGCAGATAGAACACCACCATACGCAAACATTCCAGGAAGAATACCGGACTTTTCTGCAAAAATACGGGATTAAATTCGACGAAAACTATGTTTGGGATTAACTTCTGTCATGGACGGATTTACAGCACGATGCATAAATATGTCATTACAAATAGGGAGACGGCATGATTCCCTCGGTTATTGCCAGTCAGGTACGTCGCGGCATTGAAGATTTTCTGCGCACGACGTATCCTCCCGAAGACCCATTTTTTGCGGATCTTCTGGAAGACTTTTTCCAGGAGGAAGGTTCGTTGTTCCGGGGGCCTTTTTTGAGTTTGAAGCTGCCCTTTCGTCCTGGCCGCGGGAAATCCGCTGAGTTATATCCCGAGCTGCCGATGAAATTTGCTCCGTATCTGCATCAGGAGCTGGCTTTTGCCCGGCTTTCCGGCGAGAATCCCAAATCGACTCTTATTGCCACCGGCACCGGCTCCGGTAAGACGGAATGTTTCATGTACCCCCTGCTGGACTACTGCTACCGGCATCGCGGCGCGCGCGGCGTCAAAGCGATCATCATCTATCCGATGAATGCGCTGGCTACCGATCAGGCACGGCGTTTTGCCGGGGCGATCTGCAACAATCCGGCTTTGAAAGGCAATGTCAGCGCCGGACTTTTCATTGGCGGACAGGAGGATACGGAGGGCTTTCAGAGCATGACTGCGGACTCCGTAATCACCTGCAAAAACACGCTGCGAAAATTTCCGCCGGACATTCTGCTGACCAACTACAAGATGCTGGATTTCCTTCTGCTGCGCCCGAAAGATTATCCCATCTGGCAGTATAATGATCCGGAAACGCTCAAATACATTGCTGTTGATGAACTGCATACCTTTGACGGGGCGCAGGGAACCGATCTGGCCTGCCTGTTGCGGCGACTGTTGCGGCGCCTGAATACGCCCGCAGAAAAAATCTGCTTTGCCGGCACCTCTGCGACGCTGGGCAGCGGCAGTTCCTCCTCTGATAAAATGCTCACCTTTGCCGGAAAACTATTTGGGGTGACTTTTGACAAAGAGGCCATCATCCGTGAAGATATGCTCAAGCCCAGCGAATTTCTCGGCGATGATGTCCTGGTCAAAAATTATCCCACGCCGGCGGAAGCCCAGTTCGAACGGCTACAGGCGGCGCATTACGCCACAGAAATGGAGTATTTGCAGGCGCAATGCCCCTTGTGGTTTGGAGAGGCTTTTGTTTTGCCCGTTGAATGCGACGACGATATCCGCTTTACGCTTGGAGACCGCCTCCGCGAGCATCTGTTCTTTCAGAATCTGATCCGGATTTTGAACAATGAGACCCTCGAAGAAGAGACCCTTGCCTCGAAACTGAATCAGATTATCAAGGACTTTACCAGGAAGTCCGCGGAATTTCAGTCTGCTTTCATTGACAGCATTTTCGCTCTAATTTCCTTTGCCCGCAGAAAGATCAGGACGGCAGACGGCAGTGAACTGGCAGCCCCTTTTCTGCAGGTGCGCGTTCAGCTCTGGCTGCGGGAAATGCGTCGTATGGTGGCAACGGTGGAGGATCCTCCCCGGTTGCGTTATGCCGCGGATTTGCGCCCGGATGAATCCGTCCAGTCGCTTCCAGTTCTTCACTGCCGGGATTGCGGCCATGTCGGATACTTGAGCATCATGCCGCAAACCGACCATTCTTTTTGCGCCGATCTGAACCGGATTTATGCCAGTTTCTTTGCATCCAGTCCGACCATTCAATACATCTTTCATGATGAGGATGCCGACCGGCAACGCAAATTTCCGACTTTTCTCTGCGGGCACTGTCTGGCCTTAGCCCATGACGATAAGTTGCAGAAATGCCCTGTCTGCGGCAAAGATGACAAACTGCTGCGTGTCCGCGTGGAAAATCCGCGTCAGACCACCGCCAACGGGAAAGTCCATGTCTACAAAAACTGTCCGTTCTGTGGCGGTTCGGAAAGTCTGACTGTACTCGGTTCGCGTTCGGCCAGTTTGACCAGTGTTGTCATCAGTCAGTTGTTTGCATCGCAATACAATGATGATGCCAAACTGCTGGCCTTTTCCGACTCCGTGCAAGACGCCTCCCACCGGGCCGGTTTTTTCAGTGCGAGGACGTACCGTTTCAATCTTCGTGCCGCGATTCAGCAGGTTCTGGATGAATCAAAGGAGTCCCTTACTCTCGAAACGATGTCGCCGCATTTTGTTGAATATTGGGAAAAGCGGCTTGGCGGGGTAGCACCTTTCATCACCCAGTTTATTCCACCAGATCTGCAGTGGCACAAGGATTATGACAACATGCTGGCCAAAGGCACAATCGCCAATGACAGTACCCTGTTCAAGATGATTCAAAAACGCATCCACTGGGAAATCCTAAGTGAATATGGCTACCGCGCCAGAATTGGCAGAACCCTGGAAAAATCCGGCTGCTCGATTGCGCACTTGTCGCCGCAGATGCTCGAGCGTTGGGCGGAAGAAATCCATTCGAAGTTGTCAGAAGCCATTGGCCCGTTGCGGGACTTGACACCGCGGCAAACCAAGCAGTTTCTGGCCGGGATCGTCCGAATGATGCGCATACGTGGAGGAATCTGCGCCGATTACCTCCTCGAATACATGAAAAACGGGAACTCCTTCGCCCTGAAAAAAACGCAGCCATTCATGCCGGAGTTTGGCCGAGGCCGCGCACCGGCCTTTGCGACAATGGGAACCAGCGCCCCGCAACGCTTTGATCCGATGACCGGCTCCGGGCAATCGCTGACCAATTATCAAAAACTCCTGCAGCACTGCTGGGGAGATGTCTCCTTTTACAGCAACGAAATTTATCAGATAATTTTTACGGCAGGTTGCAGACTCGACATTCTTATTGCTGCAAAGTGCAGCACCTTCACTGCCTACGGTTTGAATCCTGCAGTCCTGGAGCTGGAGAACAAGGTTGACCAATACCAATGCAACAAAACCAGGCATATGGTCTCCGTACCACAGTCAGAACGGGAATGCTGGCAGGGGATGCCAAGCTTCCGCCTGGATGTCCCGGAGGCGACACTGATTCTTCAGGCGAAAAATCTGCAAGACTATTACGGCGAGTTGTATCGCTATGGCAGAATTCATCGGGTCAATGCCAAAGAACATACCGGCCTGCTCGAACGCGATGCCCGTGAAGCTCTGGAAAAAAGCTTTATCGACGGCACAGAGCTTGCCGCCCCGAATATTCTTTCCTGCACGCCAACCTTGGAAATGGGCATCAATATCGGGGATTTGTCATCTGTTATCCTCTGCTCGATGCCGCCATCCCAGGCAAACTATGTGCAACGTATCGGACGGGCCGGACGCCGTGATGGAAATGCCTTTAATTTTGTCATTGCCGCAGGAAGACCGCATGATCTGCATTTCTTTGCCGATCCATTGGAAATGATCGCCGGCGAAGTCACACCGCCCGGCATTTTTCTAAATGCTCCTGCTGTGCTGGAACGCCAGTTGACCGCATTCTGTTTGGACCGCTGGATCGAAGCCATCGCCGGAAATCCCTTGCAGATTCCGGACAAGCTGAAATTCGCCGTCGATGCGGTGGCAGCCCAGAATCAGAATAAGTTCCCCTACACGCTGTTGAACTTCATCGAACTGCACCGGGAAAAACTGCTCAGCGGATTCTGCGAAATCTTCCCGAATATCTTTACCCCGGAAACCCGGGAACATCTGCAGAATTTTATGCGCAATGCCCAGCATGACGGGCTTGCCCGCCGCATCCTCAGCCGGCTGGAATTTATCCTGAAAGAACGCAAATCCCTGCAGGAAAAACTGCAGAATGCGAAAAACAAGCTGGCCATCCTGGCGGGAAAGCCGGAAGATCAGGCAGTCAAAGAGGAAAAGGATGACCTGCAATATGAAAAACACGCGTTGCAAGAAGCTCTTGTACTGTTGAACCGGAAGTCTACCTTTAATTTCCTTGCCGACGAAGAACTCCTGCCAAATTATGCATTCCCGGAAGCCGGGGTGACACTGCGCTCAGTCATTTACCGCAAAAAAGAAAGTTCATCTGCCAAGGCTGGAAAATATGACACGATCGCGAATGAATACGAGAGATCCGGGCGCAGTGCGATTCAGGAATTTGCTCCTGGCAATGCCTTTTATGTTGATGGTCGCAAACTGATCATCAACCGGATTAACATGACCGATACCATCATTGAACGCTGGCATTTCTGCGGCTGCTGCAATTATGTGGAAAAAGTGACCGATGAGCAGCATTCGGCCACTTGTCCCAAATGCGGCAGCCCATCTTGGGCAGACGGCAATATGACACGCAATGTCCTGAGAATGAAACAAGTCGTCGCCAATCAGTCCGACCGGGATAGCCGCAGCTTTGATGAAAGTGAAGAGCGTGAACCCATTTTCTACAACAAATTCATGCTCGCGGAACTATCCCCGGAATATGTCGAAAAGGCCTATAAGTCAACGGATGAAAATTTCCCGTTCGGCCTGGAATTTTTGCGCAAGGCGACGTTCCGGGAAGTCAATTTTGGGGAGCAGGATGGCTCCGAGGGTGATTCCATTGAAATTGCCGCTCGCAAGGTATCCCGGGAAGGATTCCAAGTCTGCAGGGATTGCGGTGCGGTTGCGGAAAAGGGAAAGCCCTTCCGGCATGCCGTGACCTGCAGGCATTACGGCAAGACGGAAACCCACGGAATCATTGAATGCCTTTATCTCTACCGGGAATTCGAATCCGAGGCGTTGCGTCTGCTGCTTCCACTCGAGGATTTGAATTTTGAATCGAAGGTGAATTCCTTTATTGCCGCGCTGTATCTGGGGTTGAAGGAGCAATTTGAAGGCAATGTGGATCATCTGCAAGTGATGATTCATGAAGAACCGCTGCCGGACTCGAGCATGCGCAAACGCTATATCGTTCTTTATGACCAGATTCCCGGGGGGACGGGGTACCTGAAGCAGTTAGCCAACACCCCTGATGATTTCATGGCCATGATCCAGGTGGCACTGACAAGCCTGGAGCAGTGTCCCTGCAGTCAGGATGCAGAAAAAGACGGCTGCTATAGTTGCCTGTATGCCTACCGGGTCAGCCATGACCTCCCGAACATCAGCCGCCGGGCGGCAGCTGAATTAATGTCGCATCTGCTGGAGAAACGCGGGCAACTGGAAGCAACCGACACGATTGAGAAGATCAATGTCAATGCCCTGTTTGAAAGTGATCTTGAAGCGCGATTTGTCGAGGGGCTGCGACGTTCATCATATTGCGGTTCTCCAGTCGAAGTGAACAATGAGATCATCAATGGGAAGACCGCCTATTGCATAAAAATCAACGGGTTCAGTTACACCCTGGAGCCACAGGTGGAAATTGGCTCTGCAGACGGCGTCGCCGTCGCCTGCCGCGCGGATTTCCTTATCTCCCCTTTGCGCCGGAGCCGGGCAACCATTCATCCGGTTGCCATCTTTACCGACGGCTTTCAATTCCACGCAGATTTGAAAAACGGGAATTATCGTTTTCATAAAGACCTTGCTCAACGCATGGCTCTATCCAAATCCGGTCGTTTTCATTGCTGGTCATTATCGTACCAGGATGTCATGACCAGATTCAGCAAAGAACATGCGAATGCCCCGCTTACAGAAACCCTCTCGGCACGATTGGAAATCCCTCCCCATCTGAAAAATCTGGAAAAGGCGAACCCCTTCGATGCCTTGATCACTTTTCTTGCCAATCCGAATCAAGAGGACTGGTCCAAACTGGCCATCGCCTGTAGCATGGCCTTTTCGCGTTGCGGCAAAGCCAAAGAGGAGACCCTTCTGGAACTGCGAAAAAAAATGCTGGAAGCAACCTCCTTCGAAGAGTTTGACAATTTGAAATCCGCGGCTGATGGAAACGCGGCATTCTGGGTCAGACAACTCACTCTGGGAAGCGCTACATTAAACATTCTTTCGTTGTTGAGACAAGATGACCTCCGGAATCTTGATCGTATTAAGCTTACGGTACGGATAGCGGATGCCGCGCCCGAAATAGCCACAGAGGATTTCCAGAAACTCTGGAACGATGTGTTGCAGGCATATAATCTGCTGCAGTTCAGCGCCGGCACAGTTGTTGTCACCGACCAGTTTGTCATGAATCAACTCCCCATCCCGGACATCCGGGAATGCGTGCAGGATGACTGGCAGGAACTCAAGGATGTCTCCGCAGGTGAAGTTCATCCGCTGCTGTCCTTTGCCAGCATTCATGGATGGACAAAGCCGACACCGGGTTATGAACTGGCTGGCGAACAGGATGAAGTACTCGCCTGTGCCGAACTCGCTTGGGAAGAAAAACGCCTGGCAATCCTGTTGTCGGCAGATGACCAGAAAAAATTCGAAGCAAGCGGTTGGAATACCTATATCGCCGGAGATTCCTGTGATTTGGATGAAATCAATGCGCTGTACCAGCAGGAGAAACCATGATGAATAACCGGAC
>JBAXYW010000228.1:0-7173 GCA_041670605.1 Lentisphaeria bacterium | reverse complement strand
GAAAAGTCCGAAATGTATTCCTGGCAAAGCAATGTCCTTGCTCTTTATGGGGGGATTGCGTTGCCAAAGCATTATGAAACGCTCTGGGCAAGTTTTTTCCAAGATATGCCACCCTATGAATTGAACGTGCATGCAGAATACAACAACCCCTATTTTAAGTATTTTTTGCTGGAAGTCGCCTGCGCTCTGGGAAAATCATACTGGGCGCTGAAATTTATTCGCTATTATTGGGGTAAGATGCTGGATGCCGGTGCGGTTACCTGGTGGGAACTTTTTGATCCGGAGGGAGATGATCAGAATTTGCGCCAGATCAGTAAATGTCAGGGCTATGCAGTGTCGCCCAATGGCTTTCTGATTTCCGAGCTGGTCGGTATCCGTCCGGCCAATCCTGGCATGAGCCGTGTGATTTTCAATCCTTGTCCTAAGGCTTGCGCTTGGGTTAAGGCACAAATTCCGACTCCCTGTGGTAAAATAAAAATCGAGTGGAAAAGGAGTCTCGATCAGGTATTTGAAGCCACGATTTCTGCTACCTATCCAGTTGAAATTATCCCGGTTCTTGATCCCGAAATGGCCGAAAGCGCAGTCTTTCAGGTTAGTGACGAAATCACGATTTTGATGATGGATGAGGAAGAAGATATGCCGGAAAACGCAAGCTCAACCTGAGTGGACGGAATAACCGCCGAAAAGGCTGATCCTGCTTCGGGTAGAGAAGGGAGTTTTCCGCAAACCCAGTACGACAAGAGGTTTTTTCCATGGGGTGATCCGTCTGAGCTTCTTCCCCTTGGAAGACAGGAGAGTGACGAAATGCCGTTTTTTTTGCCTGCAGAAAAACAAGGATTTGGCTTGCAGGAATGAAAAGATGTGTTACAGTATTACGATGTAATTTTTATGGTAATGATCGAGTAGGCTTTTCGGGTTCTTTTTTCGAAAGGCCAGATAATCGGAGAATCAAGTGATGTACGCAATCATTAAAGCGAGTGGGAAGCAGTATAAAGTCGAGCCGGGCAAAAAAATTGAGCTGGATCGGGTAGCCGGTGAGCCTGGTGAGGTGATTGATTTAAATGAGGTACTGTTTTTTTCCAATGATGGCAAAGCGACTATTGGGGATCCGGTGATCGCCGGTGCTTGTGTCAAAGCGGAAGTCGTTGAGCATTTTCGCGGGCCGAAATTGATTGTCTTCAAAATGAAACGTCGTAAACGTAGCCGGGTAAAAAAGGGACATCGTCAGGAAATGACTCGTTTGAAGGTGACGGATATTGTGCTGGGCTGAGCTTGGCCCGAAATGCCGAAGACCTCGGACTTTTTTCCCTTGTAAGCAGTTTGCAGAGCGGCGCGATCTTGGCATGGAGATGTCGGGAACGCGCCGTTTTATTTTTTGCAGAGTGCACTGGATTGAAATGGTTTTATTATGAATGCATGGGCGGTTTTACAGGAGCGTGGATTTGTCCATCAAGCCACAGATATGAAGGCGATGGAACAACGATTAAAGGAAGAACCGGCGACTTTTTATGTCGGGTTTGATCCGACCGGCAGCAGTCTTCATATCGGACATTTACTGCCAGTGATGGCAATGCGCTGGTTGCAGACCTGCGGGCATCGCCCAATCGCCTTAGTTGGCGGCGGTACGGCTATGATCGGAGACCCTTCCGGAAAAACGGAAGCACGTCCGATTATCGGGATTGAAGAAATCGATGCGAATGTCGCAAGTCTGCAGCAACAGCTGGCTCGTTTTTTGGATTTTTCATCGGGTAAAGCGCAACTGGTGAATAATGCTGACTGGCTGCGTGGCCTGAAGTTTATCGATTTTCTGCGTGATATAGGGAAACTTTTCAGCGTAAACAAAATGCTGACTGCCGAATCGGTACGTATTCGCATGGAAACCGGACTTTCGTTTCTGGAATTCAGTTATCCGTTGTTGCAGGCCTATGATTTCAGTGTTCTGTATCGTGATTGCGGCTGTCAGTTTCAGTTTGGCGGGCAAGACCAGTGGGGCAATATTGTCGCCGGTGTGGATTTGACGAGGCGCTTGCATAGCACGACAGTCTATGGAGCTACTTTCCCTTTGCTGTTGAAAAGTGACGGGACAAAATTCGGCAAGACGGCGGGAGGCGCAGTTTGGTTGGATGCCAAACGAACGTCTCCCTTTGATTATTACCAATTCTGGCGAAATACTGAGGATTCTGAGGTGGCGAAACTGTTGGGCTATTTCACCTGTCTGCCAATGGACGAGGTGCGTACTTTGGGCAACCTGCCGGCGCCGCAGATTAACCGGGCCAAAGAGATTCTGGCCTATGAGGCCACCAGCTTGGCGCATGGCCATGAACAAGCCAGTAAAGCGTATCTGGCAGCGGGTGGAGAATTCGGCTTTGCAGATTTGGGTGCAGAGATCTCTACCAGCAGCCGTTTAGCGGAAGTGAAGCCTGAAACCGGTGCCGAGAGCATTCCGACCTTGGTCTTAAGCGCTGTGGAATTGGAAGCTGGAATCGGTATTTTGAATTTGTTGGTCAAAGCCGGCTTGAGTTCGTCAAACAGCGAGGCTCGTCGTCTGATCAATGGGGGCGGCTGCTATCTGGATGATCAACGCTTGAGCGATGAACGTCAACAGCTGCAAAAAAAGGATTTCAAGGATGGAATACTGATCTTGCGAGCCGGCAAAAAAGCGCGCAAACGGATCCTTCTGAAAACCTGATACGAAGAGTTTGAAATAGGGTTGATACCTTAATATCGAATGCAAAAGAAAGGGTTGACATGGCCTGTAAAATTGATTCCCGAGCCGCGGTTGCGGAAGGCGTAAAAATTGGCAAAGATGTTGAAATTGGTCCTTTTGCGGTGATTGATGACAGGGTTGAAATTGGCGATAACTGTAAGATCGGGTCGCATGTTTTTTTGACTGGAAATACCAAGATTGGCAGAGGAACGGTAATTCACGCCGGTGCAATTATCGGTGATGAACCCCAGGATGTCCATTACAACGGCGAAGAAAGCTTTACTGTCATTGGCGAAGATTGTACGATTCGTGAATATGTGACGATTCATCGCGGTACGGAAGCTGATAGTTATACCCGGGTTGGCAATCATGTGATGCTGATGGCCTTTTCTCACCTCGGGCATAATTGCCAGGTGGCTGACCATGTCATTGTTGCCAATGCGACATTACTGGCGGGCAGAGTGGAAGTCGAATGCAATGCTTTTATCAGTGCGGGCTGCATGGTGCATCAGTTTGTCCGCATCGGACGTCTGGCAATGTTGGGCGGCGGCAATATAATTACTCAGGATGTGCCGCCATTCTGCATGTTTCAGGATCAATGTATCCAGGGAGTGAATGCGATTGGTTTGCGCCGGGCGAGTTGGAGCGAAGGAGCTCGGGATGCCATCCGGGATGCCATCAAAATCTATTTCTTTATGGGCTTGAACCGGATTAACGCACTGGAAAAAATTCGGGCAGAAGTCCAGCTGTTACCTGAAATACAGGAGTTTGTAACCTTTATGGAAAATACGAAACGCGGCATTCATCAAGCACGTCCCGTGCGTAATCATATGGACTGTCCGAAGGAAGGCGCCGGCAAGGCGCAGGTTTAGTCCGGGAGTTCATGCAGATTGCGATCCAGGGTGCGGTAATTGATGGCTTCGGAGAGAAAGGCCGGGCTGAGTTCAGCGGCTTCTTCGAGATCGGCGATGGTTCGGGCGATGCGCAGGATGCGATCATAGGAACGTGCATTGAGCCTGAGCTTGACGATCGAGTCCCGCAAAAAACTCAAACAATCCGGATTCAGCGGACAGAATTGATCGAGATATTTTCCGTACATGCTGGAATTATCCAGGATGCCGGTGTTTCTGAAGCGTGCGAGCTGGCGTTCTCTGGCCAGGCAGACTTTTCCCCGAAGGCTTTCGGAGCTTTCTCCATTGCGTTTTCCGGTCAGTACAGCATGGCTGACCGGTGGCACGTCGATGTGCAGGTCGATCCGATCCAGCAGGGGACCGGAGATACGATTCCGATAATTCTGAATTTGCATTGATGTACAGCTGCAACGCCGGGTATGTGATCCGAAGAAGCCGCAGGGGCAGGGGTTCATCGCCGCCACCAACATGATGCGAGCCGGGAAAGTAAAACTGCCAGCTGCTCTGGCGAGAGTGACTTCTCCGCTTTCCAGTGGCTGACGCAGGACTTCCAGGACATTACGCCGATATTCCGGTAATTCATCCAGAAAAAGCACCCCCCGATGCGCCAGACTGATTTCCCCAGGGCGAGGAATGTTTTTCCCTCCGCCAAGCAATCCGGCGTCACTGACTGTATGATGCGGTGATCGAAAGGGGCGGTTGACGATCAGACTCTGATGTGAATTCAGAATGCCGGCAATGCTGTATATTTTACTGACTTCCAACGCTTCCTCCAAAGTCAATTTTGGTAGAATCCCAGGGATGCGATTGGCGATCAGGGATTTGCCGACACCGGGTTCACCGATCATCAGTAAATTATGATTCCCGGCAGCGGCGATCAGCAGAGCTCTTTTGGCGCTTTCCTGCCCTTTGACATCGACGAAATCCAGACAAATCTTTTGGTTGCGAGAGAAAATTTCGTTGAGATCGATGGTGGTCGGGAGGAGTCCGCGGTGTTCTTTGAAAAAGAGGACGGCTTCGAGCAGATGCCGGACTCCATAGACGCTCAGCCCTTCGACCGCAGCGGCTTCGCGGGCATTTTCATAGGGTAGCAGGATGCGGGACATGCCGATTTTTTTGGCGTGCATGGCCATGGGTAAAATGCCGGGGATTGTGCGCACTTCGCCGCTGAGGCCGAGTTCCCCGACGATCATCGTGGAACGCAATTCCTCTTTCTTGAAAGTATAGAGGTTTGCCAGCAGGCATAGGGAGATGGCCAGATCAAACGCGGAACCGCTTTTGCGCAGATCCGCGGGGGCGAGGTTGATCGTTGTGCGCCCGCTGGGCATGCGGAAGCCGGATAATTCCAGCGCCGACCAGATGCGGTCACGGCTTTCCCGGATGGCGGCATCCGGCAAACCGATGATGGAAACGACTCGTTCGTTCTCCTGCTTGTCTGAAGCAAAATTGTTGACTTCGATATCCACTGTAAAAACATCCACTCCCTGGATGGAAGCACTCAAGGTTTTGCACATCATAGCATGAACCTTTCTCAATGATTGCCGAATAATGACAGTGTACTATAACTGAAAATCCATCCTACAGACTGGAAAGTCATAAGAGTCATAGACTTTCCTTAAAAGTCATCAGAAATCATCGAAATTCCACAGCAGGGCGGCCACCTGTGGTTGCCCGCAAAACGGGGGGGAGGGCAAGCCAGGCCGAAGGAGCAAAAAAACGTGAAAAGAGAAACATCCGGTTAATGATCAATTGATTGTAGATATTTTGTCGCGTGCAGCTGTAAAACCAGCGCCCGGAGGCGGTACTTCAGAAAATATAATAATACGGTTCAGCCCATTTTGTCATGCGTCTCAGAACGGGCGCCAGCGCAGAAATTCGGCGCGCAAAATTAAGAGTTTAGGGGCGGCATTCAACGATTTTTAGGCTATAATAGAATAATGCCTGTAGTAGCGTATCCCTGATACCGGGAAAATTTGGTTATCCGTTGGCATCGTCAATGCTTGGAGCAGGAATGCAGCAAAAATTGTTCCACGAAAGAATCTTGTGTTTTTCAACGAAGAGAGGTTGAATTTTGAGAATTATTGACTCTCATGTGCATGTTTCAGCCGATAAAATCGACGAATTGCTTGTTGCGTCTCAGCGGGCTGGGGTTGGACGCCTGATCGCCTCTCATCTGGGAGATTGGTCGGCTTATCCAAGTGCCGTGGAAGTTCGTGCGGCCAATGCGGAGGCCGCTCAAGTGGTTGCCAATTTCCCTGAACAGATCAGTTTTCTTGTTTATCTGAATCCCCAGCTGCCGGATTGGCGTACAGAGCTCGAGCGTGGTATTGCGGCAGGAGCAGTGGGAGTTAAGCTCTGGATCGCTCTGAAAAATTCTGTTGGGGCTTTGGGTGCCACGATTGACGTATTGAAAGCCTGCGCTGAACACAACATCCCAGTGCTGATGCATGTTTTTAACCGGACTGGTGCGAATCTTGCTGGAGAAATCGATCTGCTGGAATTACTGCAGCTTTCTGAAGCAGTACCGGATTGCCGGATGATCGGGGCGCATAGTGGGGCTTGTATTCACGATGGGCGGGGGCTTTTTCAGCAATTTCCAGCGAATGTATGTTTTGATCTGAGTGGCAGTGATCCAGCAGAAGGCTTGCTGCGGAAATTGTTGCAAGAACTGCCCGCTGAGCGGATTTTGTTTGGGTCCGATGCCATGGGACGCAGCTTTGCTTCGCAATTATTGAAAGTTTTCTCCGCATCCCTTTCCGCCGAAGAACAGGATTTGATCCTGTGGAAAAATGCCGCCCGAATCTATCGTCTGCCCGCACCGCCGGATCTCGCTGCTGAGGCATTGCCGGAATGGGTCGATCGCAGAGAAGATTTCCATTGCTACTGCGGAAGAGACCCTTTTGGTGTCATTGATGCTTATACTCCTGCTGAATTGGAAGCACAAGCTGTGGCGCATGGTTTGCAGCGGATCTACTGTTCCTCGCTTGATTCCCTTCTGCTATGGGATCCCTCTGAAAACAATGCAACGCTACAGCAAGCTTGCGCAAACTTGCATTATGTCAAGGGGGTTCCGACGGTCAATCCCGTAGCACACAATTACCAACAGGTTTTTGCTGCTGCCGCCAAATTCGCCAACGATATCTGGATTTCACCGTATTGGAGTGCTGTTCCTGCTGATTCAACAGCGATCATTCATCTGGGACGCATGGCTGCAGAACAGGATATTCGACTTTTTATCAACTGCGGTTGTGAAGATTATCGTTTTCGGCACAACGCACTTGCTCCGCGCCCGGTGCAACAGCCTGAACTGTTGCGCCTTCTCGATGCCTTGCCAAGCAGCAAACTGGTGATTCAGGGATTCACCGGTGAACTTCCAAATTCTGCGAACCATAAGCGTACGATTTTTCTGCCGCCGGACAGAGAGGGGAAGTCTCCCGCTCCCGGAACAATGGATTTGCTTTACGGCAGCGGTTTCCCCTATCGCCCACGCCCACCACTTTTGACGGTCGCAAGCGACCGCCCACAGAACGGGGAGATGATGAGGGACGCGGGCTT
>JBAXYW010000227.1:0-7221 GCA_041670605.1 Lentisphaeria bacterium | reverse complement strand
TGGTGGGGCTGACAATGACGTTGATCGGGCGGCTGGTGGATATCTGGTAATTGGCCCGGATGTTGCGCACGGCTCGGATCAGCTCGAATTTTGCTTCGCTCAGAGCTACAATATCACCGCAGGCACCCAGATTGGTCAATTGTTCTTCGGAGAGCGGTTTTGGCCATTCGGCCAGCATAATCGATTCCTCTTCCCTGACAAAGTTCATCTGGTGATAGAGTTCATCGGTCACAAAAGGCATGAACGGATGCAACAACCGTAAGAATACCGAAAGGCTGTAGTCAAATACCCTTAGAGTGACCTGCGAGCTGTCGTTTGCCGCTGTGTTTTCGGCATTGAAGATGGACTTGCAGGATTCCAGATACCAGTCGCAAAATTCACTCCAGACGAAATCATAAAGATTTTTCACGGAGTCATTGAAGCCGAATTGCTCGAGATTGTTGGTAACTACAGTGACGATCCGGTTCAGGCGGGCGATGATCCATTGGTCATCTGGGCGTAAATCCGCAGCGGCAAGTCCATCGAGATTCTGCCACTGTGGGACGGCTTCCCCACGATTCAGGCGGAAACGGACGACATTCCAAATTTTATTGGCGAAATTGCGTCCGATCTCGCATTTTTCATTGCTGTAGCGGATATCTTGTCCGACGGGGGCGATATAGGTCATGGTGAAGCGCAGAGCATCCGCACCATAGAGATTGACCACATCAATCGGATCTGGCGAGTTGTTCAGGCTTTTCGACATCTTGCGTCCCGTTTCATCGCGAATGATTGAGGTGAAATAGACGTCTTTAAAGGGGATGTCGCCCATGAATTCCAGTCCGGCCATGATCATGCGAGCGACCCAGAAGAAGATGATATCCGGTCCGGTCACCAGACTTTGCGTCGGATAGAAACGTTTTAGTTCTGCGCTTTCTTCCGGCCAGTTGAATACGGAGAAAGGCCAGAGCCAGGAGCTGAACCAAGTGTCCAGTACATCTGGATCCTGGGTGAAAGACGCCCCGCCGCAGCTGCATTTTTCCGGCGCTTGTGTGGCGACATACAGTTTGCCGCATTGATTGCAGGTGAAGGCGGGGATGCGGTGTCCCCACCAGAGCTGACGGCTGATGCACCAATCCTTAATGTTTTCCATCCAATGACGGTAGGTTTTGACCCAGCGCTCGGGATGAAAATGGATGCGCCCATCGTTGACTGCCGCCAGAGCGGGTTCGGCCAGCGGAGCCATTTTTACAAACCACTGATTGGAAAGGCGTGGTTCCACCGGGACATTGCCGCGCTCCGAATAGCCGACCTGATGTACATAATCCTCAATCTTCTCCACCAAACCCAGGGCTTCCATTTTTTTCACAACGAGTTTACGAGCTGCCGCGCGGTCGAGTCCATCAAAATCTGCACCTGCATCGGCATTCATTGTGCCGTCCTCATTCATGACATTCGGCATTTCCAGGTTATGTCGCAAGCCGACTTCGTAGTCGTTGGGATCATGTGCCGGGGTGATTTTCACCGCACCCGTTCCGAATGTGGGGTCAACATACGAGTCTGCGATCAAGGGTATTTTCCGTCCTACCAGAGGCAGAGTCAGCGTCTTGCCGAGTTTGTTGCGGTAACGCGGGTCTTCTGGATGGACGGCTACTGCTGTGTCGCCCATCATGGTTTCCGGGCGGGTGGTAGCCACCACCACATAGCCAGAACCGTCGCTGTACGGATACCGGAAATGCCACAGATGCCCCTTTTCCTCTTTGTAAATGACTTCTTCGTCTGAAAGGGCGGTACAGGATTTCGGACACCAGTTGATGATCCGGTGCCCTTTGTAAATCAGTCCTTTGTTGAAAAGACGGACAAAGACTTCTTGGACAGCGGTGGACAGGCCTTCGTCGAGGGTGAAGCGTTCCCGTTCCCAGTCGCAGGCAGTGCCAATTGTGCGCAGCTGCCGGATGATGGTGCCGCCATATTTTTCTTTCCAGCTCCACATGTGTTCGAGAAACTTTTCACGTCCCAAGTCATGCCGGGTGAGATTTTGTTCCTTTTTCAGTTGGGTTTCGACTTTGGCCTGGGTGGCGATACCGGCATGATCGGTGCCGGGCACCCAGCAGGTCTCCCGTCCACGCATTTTCTCAAAACGAATCAGAATATCCTGCAACGTATTGTTCAGCACATGGCCGAGCGTCAGCATGCCAGTGACATTGGGAGGAGGGATGACGATCGTATACGGTGTTTTGCTGCTGTTGACATCCGCATGAAAGTATCCGCGGTCTTCCCAGGTGGAATACCACTTCTTCTCGACTTCCGCAGGAATATAAGCCTTGGCCAGACTCTGCTCGCTCATGAATTCTCCTTCACTGTCCAAATATCAATCCGCTGCAACACAGGTAGTTACCAGCTTAATACAAGGCAAACAACTGCTCCGCTTTGCACGCAAAGGTAAAAAATAAAATGTAATGGTTTGTTACCCGAAAAGCAAACCCGGAGCGCCGTTTTTCCCGGTCATCCAGTGCCCGCTGACAGTAGTGCAGGAACAGGGTCTCCGGGGGGAATTTCCAAGCGGGGTGGTTGTTGTCGCAATGAACTTCAGATTTCCTTGTACGGGAAAGCAGGCCTACTGAGAGAACATGGATGATATTGAAAAACAAGCTTCAATACACGATTTTCCAGGATTGCGGACAATATCCACTTGCAAAAAAAAATCTGCGGTTTTCTGTGTAATCTGCGGAAAATTTTTTGCGGAGGTCTTTTGGATACCATCGATGTATGAGTGGGGGATTACGTTATCGCTAGAGCCATGCTTTTTTCGGGATTGCAAAGTGTTATTTCCATGTGTATGGTAATGTAGTTTCAATGGGTGGTATTTTTTTTCTATAGGGTAACCGGTAAATTTGCATATCAGAAAAGGATCAATATGAGCTGTGAACTGTTGTTTGACGAAAACGGGATTCAATTCCAGATCGGAAAAGCGGAGGCTTTTCAACTGCGATGCGGGAAAAACCGAATTGAAACGAACCAGGGTGTCTGTACATCCGGCACCCATGACCAAGCGGAATTACGGTTGCAATTTCAGCAGCGGCGCGTATCAGGACATGCCGTGGAATTCTGGAGCACTCTGCAGAATGGTTCAGGAAAACAGGTACAAATCCGACAAATCACCATGTTTGATGGCTTGCTTGAGGCTCCGTCGTCGGCCTGGAATGTATTTCATGGCGAGTTGTTCAAGAAAGAAGCCTATTTTGGCGGATACAGTTTTTTCACTGGCGATACTCTGCAGCCACTGAAAAAAACGGAAGGTCGTTTCGGTTTGTCCGAAGACTTGGTTTTTCCTGGAATTTTCTTCACCCATCCGGATCATGGTACGGTGCTGATGAGTGTGTTGACCCAGGATCGCTGTAAACCGCTCTGGGAACTGAAAAAACGTGCTGGGCGGCTTTGTTTTAAAGCGCAGGAAAGCTGGTTTGGTATTCCGTCCATTCCGTTGCCGTCCGGCAAAACCTTCTGCAGTGAACGCTGGCTGTTGCTGCATACGCCAGGCGATATCCATGACGCACTGGAGGAATATCATAAGTTGTTGGGGCAGCGCATGGAATTTGCTGGAAAGCGTTCGATTTTGCGAGAAGCCATATTGTGGGGATCCTGGAATTACAATAAGCGGTCTCGTGGCCATTGTGATATTGACCACGATTACATTGTCCGCAATGCCGCAGCCCTGAGCCGGCTGACACAGGGCAAACCGGCCTTCATCATGATTGATGACGGCTACCAGCGTCACTGCTCAAGTGCCCGTACAACCAGTTTTCACGGGCTTGACAACTTTTATCCACAGCCGGAAGCCGGGTTTGACCCTCAACTTTTTCCGCAGGGAATGCGTGCTGTTGCTGCAGAGATCCGGAAAGCCGGGGTACGTCCGGCCATTTGGTCTACGCCCATCATCCGCACCGATACCGAGCTGGCACAACAACATCCGGATTGGCTATTGCCACTCGCAGGAGGAAAACAGTTTATTAAGCCGACGGCCTGGCTGGATTATTCTCTTGCGGAGGTGCGGGAACATACCCGGCTTTGCTGGCAGACGATTTTCCAGGACTGGGGTTATGACGGCTTGAAACTCGATTTCTGGACGGAAATGTTCGAAGTGCCCGATATTCGGTTCCAGAACCAAGAACATACGGCGATTGAATTGAGAAATCTGTTTCTCCGTGATGTCGCTGAGTTTGTGCCCGAATCTGGTTATCTTTTGACCTGCTGTAATACCAACGCTGGCAATCCTTTTGTCGGACGCTGGTCGCATGGCGCCAGAACTTCTATCGATATTGGCAATGGATCCTGGTCCGAGGTCATGCGTTCCGCACAATGGCAGACTGTGGCTTCCCTTTTCTACCGGGGCGATGCACATCTTTGCGATGCGGATTCCTTCGGCTGGGCCGCCAATATCTCCCGGGTGGAAAATGAAACCTGGGCCACCCTGGCTATGATCGGAGGAAGTATTTGCGAAATCGGCGGAGATTTGACCAGCCTTTCTCCCGAAGCGGAACAACTTCTCCGTACCGGGACTGCGCTGTTTGCACCCCGCCGCAAAGGCTGGAATGCGCTGTTTCAGGGGCTTGGCAATCTGCCTGCGGGGCATTGGCGGATGGAGTCGGAGCAGGGGGATTTGGAAGCCTGGATCAACTGGCAGAGTTTTCCCCAATCCCTGACGCTGAAAAAACCGGTGCGCAATCTCTGGAATGGAGAAACCGTATCCGGGAATTATCTGCTGCCGGCTCATGCCGCACTGCTGGTATGCCACGGCCCGACGGGCATGGCGTGAAATTGTCGTTGTCTTGCATCTGCTTGTAAATGGGTTTTCTTGCTGCTTGTCAAGTCCGCCTAATTGTTGTCTTTCTTTGAAACTTCTATCATTTAATCGTACATCAGTCCATAAATAGAAAGGGGCCTGATATTTTTCTGCTTAACTGTGCTGCTTTTCTGAGTTTGACAATTTCGGCAATGGATATCATATTGTACAAAACATATTTTCATGAACGTTTTTTGTGCTGTCAACGAAAAAAAGGGAATAGGCATGTCTTTTGATTTTGGCAAAGGTGACACGAGCTGGTTTGTTCAGGATCGTTTTGGGATGTTTATTCACTGGGGCTTGTATTCTCTGCCCGCACGCCATGAATGGGTAAAAAGTCGCGAACAGATTTGTACGGCGGATTATCAGAAATATTTTGAGCACTTTAATCCCGATCTGTTTGATGCGGCAGCTTGGGCTCGCGAAGCCAAAAATGCCGGCATGAAATACTTTGTTATTACCTGCAAACATCACGAGGGGTTCTGCCTCTGGGATAGCAAATTCACGGATTATAAAGCCACCAATACCCCCTGCGGCAAAAACCTGTTGCGCGAGGTGGCGGACGCATTTCGGAAGGAAGGTCTTAAAGTGGGATTTTACTATTCGCTAATTGACTGGCATCATCCGGAATTCACGGTGGACCGGATTCATCCGCACCGCGATATTCCGTCGGAACGTACTGCCAACGCTCAACGTGACATGAAGAAATATGCGGAGTATATGCGAAATCAGGTCAGGGAATTACTGACGGACTTTGGCAAAATTGACATGATTTGGTTTGATTTTTCCTACCCCGGCGAAGATGGTAAAAGTCACTTGGATTGGGAATCGGAAAAACTGGTGAGCATGATCCGCCAGCTGCAACCGGAAATTATTATCAACAACCGTCTTGATTTGCCGGGGGGCGGGGATATTTATACACCAGAACAGTATCTTCCTCCGGAATGGCCCAAAAATGAAAACGGGCAGGCTTTGGTGTGGGAGGGTTGCCAGACTTTTTCCGGCGCCTGGGGATATCACCGCGACGAAGCCTCCTGGAAATCGGTTAAAATGTGCATCGAAATGCTGGTCGGTCACGTCAGCCTGGGTGGAAACCTCCTGCTGAATGTCGGGCCGACTGCTCGAGGCTGCTTTGATCAACGTGCCTTGGAACGTCTGCGTGGCATCGGAGATTGGATGCGCTTTCACAGTCGCTCAATCTACCATTGCACGCAAGCGCCATTGACTTTTACGGCGCCGCCGGACTGCCGCTATACTTGGAATCCGGAGACTCACCGGCTTTATCTGCATCTGTTCAGCTGGCCGTTCAAGGCCGTTCATCTGCCGGGACTCGTCGGAAAAGTTGAATATGCGCAATTGCTCAATGACGACAGCGAAATTAAATTCCGCAGCCGTCAGGACAGTGTTCATATGGCACTGAATGCGCAGACTCCGGAAGGTGCCCTGACTCTTGAACTGCCGGTCACCCCTCCCGTCAGCACCGTGCCGGTCATTGAACTCTTCCTGAAATAAGCGTTTGACCTAAAAAGCATTTGAACGGAGTGGGAAGCCTGTTCATTTTTCAACCACATTTCGGACATTAACAAAAAATCAGACTTCCTAACCTCATAAAAAAGGGTTTGTGTGTGGGGCTGTGCCTTTAGATCATCGTTTTCTTATCAAAAAACGAGTTGGACATCAAAAATGCTATAAGAAAAACGCTCTTTGACACAAACTCTTTTTCTCAAATTTTGTTTTTGACAATACAGTCAGAAGTCTGAAATTCTTTCAGTTTGATGCTTTTAAAAGTGAGAAATGTGGGTTTAAATTAAGCATCAAATTGAATTAGATTGTCTTGATGCTTTTGGTTTCCGGCGGTGTGGTATATGTTATATATTTCGCCTTTTTGTTGTTAGAACAGCTGAAAAAAAAGGACTCAAAGATGAAACGCTTCTTGTTACTTATCGTTTTTACGCTTGCAATGACGATGGTGCATGGACAGGCAGCCGCATTCGATCTGATCAATGCCGGGAAGGCGGTTTCAGTGATTGTCATCAAAGAAGATGCTGCTCCACCAGTACAATTTGCCGGTAAAGAACTTTCAGCTTTCCTGGCCAAAATTTCGGCTGGTGAAAGCGTAAAGATCGTATCTGAAAAAAAATCGACACTTTATAATATTATCCTAGGCACTGTTATCGACAAAGAAATTTGCGAGGCTGCCAAGATTGATCCAACTCCATTGAAAGAGGGTGGCTTTGCAATTACGGCCAATAAGGAGGCTCTCTATATTATCGGCGGAGACCCGCTCGGAACACTCTACGGAAGCTACGAAATTCTTAAAAAATATGGCGGTATCCGCTGGATTTTTCCAGGAGCGGAAGGAGAATACTTTCAGGTCAAAAAAACGATTTCGGTGCCGG
>JBAXYW010000226.1:0-7222 GCA_041670605.1 Lentisphaeria bacterium | reverse complement strand
GGAGCGGGAACGGATCCGGAGCTGGAAGCTCCGGCTACTTTCCGGGGAGAATCCGGGAACGGAAGTGACCTGAAAATCTCAATCTGTCAGATATCCTCTATGACTTTTATGATAGTGCAGGTAGCTATTTGAAAATAGTCTCCTGGAGGGCTATTTTTTTTGCCATCAGCAGAAATCTGCAATCTGGTGTTATGGCATGAAGGATCAAATAAAAAAAGTGCTTCAGCTCTCCGGGTTTCCGGAGTGGATTTTCCTTGTCACTATGAGCAGCTTGCTGACAATGGCGTTGCTGCGCGCGTTTTTTGTGCACGCGGAGCTGATTGTGGCCTGGGCTGGTGATGGCAGTCTGCCGGCGGTTTGTTATCATGCCAGTCCTGATTTTGGGCTAAGTCACTACTTGGTGCTTTGTCCCGGCAGTGGAAGCTCGGCGTCACAGCTGCTTTTTGCGTTGGACAAAAAAGGCTGTTCTGAATTAGCGTGTATCGTTTCTTCAACAGCGGCTCCTTCGCCAAGAGGTGCCCGCATCCTGTTGAATAAAAAAAAAGTCGCTGAATTGATTTTTCTTGCCGAAACCCGCCCGCGGCTTTTTTGGCAAAATCTGGCGTCTGAGGCGAAATATGCAGGAGTGGGACTGCGCATATGCGCGATCACTTCCCCCAATGCCCCAGTCGATTATTATCCCTGGAAAATCGATTCCAAGCGGGGAAAAAATGGGGAAATGTTCTGGTCTTTTTATCTGCAGAACGAGTCGATGAAAATCAAATTGGCTTGGCTGAAAACCGGAGAATTGCAACTACAATGGCGGAATCACCAGGGAAATAGAGGAGAGCAATACTTTCCTCGCAGTAACCGCGGAGGTATCTGGGAAAAAACGTTGTAAAAAACGCTCCGGAAATTTTGAAAAACGGCATTGTTCAGAGTGTATCCAAGCGCAGCCGAAGAACGAAGTCAGCATGGATGACGTGATTTTTTAGGAATTTTTGTGAGTTTTAAGCTTTTTCATGATCTTGCAGGAAAGCTTATGCAAATGCGTTTCAAAGCGGAAGTCAGGCTTGAAAAACGGCTGTTTTCCTAATACAATAACCCCTGCTGACCGGCAACTTAAGTTGTCTCGCCAGGTTCGCTTCACAAGGCCGGGTTGAAAGGAGAAGTCATGGAAAAGCAGGACACAAAATTGCAGCAGAAAACAGAGAAATCAGGGAATCCTTCGGATGGAATGTTTCCGGATGGCAGCACGATGGCTCTCTATGCCGCTGAACCCCTGGATCCGGAAACCGGGGTTATGAGCTCGACCGAGAAGCGCATTCTGTCGAGCATCATGTCTCCAGAGCCGCCTTTGCCCTATCCAATACGGTCTCTCCCTATGCGTTTTGGGCCGGCAGCCCAAGAGTATGTGATTGCCGAAGCGGATCGGGAATTCTTGCTGAAAAAACTCTACCCGTTTTTTCCCTGTCCGGGGTTGCATGAAGTTCGTTTTGATCTTCACGAAGAGAAATATTTCAAGGTAGGGGAGTTTAAGGTGATTCGCGAAAATAGCAGGAATTTTTTGGTCAGTCCCTATTATGCGCACAGTGGGGGAATGGTGATTGACTGGATGGACGAACAGAATGCAGAAAGTCAGATTCTGTTGACGGCAAAATAAACAGGGCAGACTATTGCAGTCCGCCCTGTTGAAACAAAGGGCAGCTCTCCGGACTGCCCTGAAATCAAGCTCAGATACCGAGCATTTTGCGCACATTATCCAGCTGATTGGCGCTGCCCAATTTGACATTTTTGGCGGCGATGAAGTCTGCATAGGCTGTCATGAATTCCTTGCCGGCGGGGCGCAGATCGAAATCTTCCGGTTTTGCTATGAAGTGTTCCCGGTGGACACGACACCAGACCAAGCGACCATCCGTATCAATATTAATTTTAGTGACACCCAAGGTGGCAGCTTTCAGGAACTGATTGGCATCGACGCCTTTCGCACCCGATATTTTGCCACCCGCGGCATTGATGCGGGCGACTTCATCCTGAGGAACGGAACTGGAACCATGCATGACCAAGGGGAAATTGGGCAGACGTTTCTGAATTTCCGCGAGGACGTCAAAATGCAGTCCCTGAGTCCCAGTGAATTTGAAGGCGCCATGGCTGGTGCCAATGGCACAAGCCAAGCTGTCTACACCTGTACGGGTGACAAATTCCTTGGCCTGATTTGGATCGGTCAATTTGGCATCTGCTTCGTTGACATTTACGTGTTCTTCGACGCCACCGAGCTGTCCGAGTTCCGCTTCGACAACTAGGCCTTTGGCATGAGCGGCATCAACGACCCGTTTGGTGATCGCGATGTTTTCGTCGAATGGCTTCGAACTGGCATCAATCATGACGGAACTGTAAAAACCGCTGTTGATACAATCCATGCAGGTTTCTTCATCCCCATGATCCAGATGAACGGCAAAAACGGCTTCCGGAAAAACCTGATCTGCGCTGCGGATAATTCCTTCCAACATCAATTTGTTCGTATACGAACGGGCGCCTTTGCTGATTTGAATGATAAAAGGCGCCTTGCTTGCAATATTGCCTCGGAACAACCCCATGGTTTGCTCAAGATTATTGATGTTGTAGGCGCCGATGGCATATTTCCCATAGGCGGCTTTGAAAAGTTCTTTCGTGGTTACAATCATGGTCTGTCCCTTTTTTTCGTTTTTGGAATGCTGCTGTAAGCATAAAGTTTGCTCTGACAGGTTGCTATTCCGGTTAAAAGTTGATATAATAATATAGTGCCAATTTTTTCTGAACAAAGCTTGGATAGAAAAAATATCCCGCTTGAATCAACTTTTGCGTTTTCAGCAGTTTTGGATTTTTATGAGGAAATGAGTTATGCGCTTTCAATGCAGTCATTGTAAAGCTGTGCTGGACATTGAGGATGGCGAACCCGGCGAATTAGTCGCCTGCGGCCAATGTAATGCCACGTTAGCGGTACCGATGAGTGTGACTTCTGCCGGGTCGATGCTGGGAGATTTCGCCATTGTTCGGGAAATTGGCTGCGGCGGAATGGGACGCGTATATCTTGCTCATCAGGTCAGCCTGGATCGCCCGGTCGCCTTGAAAATCCTGAGCGAAAATTTTGTACAGGACACGAATTTCATCAAAAATTTTATCAATGAGGCTCGCACTGCGGCTTCCTTGAATCATCCGAATATTGTGCAGGCCTATGCGGTCAATTTTGATTCTGGCTGTTATTATTTTGCCATGGAACTGGTGGAAGGCAATACGATGAAGCAGGTATTGCAGAACAGCGGGCGTCTGGTACACGAGAAAGTCCTCGCGATAGCTTGGGATGTCCTGGGTGCGTTGGATTATGCCTGGCGGGAGAAGAAGCTGATTCACCGGGATATTAAGCCGGATAATATTATGCTGACCAATGATGGGCGTACGAAGCTGGCGGACTTGGGTTTGGCGCGCAAGATTACTGAAACCAATGAGGATGGATCCTCGGAACTATACGGCACGCCCCAGTACGTTGCCCCGGAACTGATTCTTAGTTGCCCAGCCGATATCCGCAGCGATATCTACAGTATGGGGGCGACCATGTATCATGCGCTGACGGGTTCCTATCCCTATCGGGCTCAGGATGCCAACAGCATGGCAATGGAACATCTTTTTACGCCGTTACAGCCGATTCAGGAACTGGTTTCCGATGTGCCTTTGCCGCTTGCGCGCCTGGTGGAAATTATGATGGCGAAACGGCCCGGACATCGCTACCAGAATTATCAGAATCTACTGGCTGACCTACAGCTGGTGAAAAATGGCGAAATGCCGCGAACTTTATTGCCTGCGATGTCTCAGATTCCGGTCGATACCGATTTGCCTATTCCGCAGAGTCTTTCCATTGAGGAAGCCGACCTCCTGGCTGCTGCATCAGCGGCTGGTGCTGAAAAGAGTGCTGTGAATGTAGGAAAGAAAAGCGGTAAGCTGGTATTGGGGGGCAAATCGAGCGGAGCGACCTTGGCTGCATCGGGATCGCCCAGCAGTACAGGTGAATTGAAGCTTTCTGGAAAGACGATCCACCCGCCCTCCGATCCTGCGATAATAACTCAGGTAGCTACACCGGAAAAAACAGCCGTTGAATCCCCGAAACGAACTCGCCTGATGCTCTTGATTGTGGCTGCTGTGATTCTTGTTTTTGGCGCCGGCTTGGGGATTTGGGGAGCCATGCACGGCAGCCAAAAAGGCGAGGCCTTAACGGAAACCTTGCCACCGTCTGGCAATGCCACTGCTGTAGCCGGGCTGACTGGGCTTCAAGCAGCCCTGAACAAGCTTTCGAGTGAAGGCGAAAAACTGGCATTTCTAAAGGGGGAGGCGATCAAATTGGACGTCGGCTCGCCGGAATATGACGCCTTTGTCAACGTGTCGGCTCCACTGCTTGAGCCAGCTTTGCAGGCAGCCCGGGAACGATTGAAAAGCGAACGAAAAACGGATTGGGAGAACCGGCAGGCAGGTTACCAGGAAGACTTGAAACAACAACAGGAAGCGGCCTTGGCTCAGGCGGAAAGAGAGAAAAAAGAGGCCGCTGAAAAAGCGGAACAAACACGTCTGGAAAAAGCAGCCGAAGAGAAAACAGCGGCCTTTGCCAAAAAACAGCAAAATTTGCGTAATATCATGGTGCAACAGGCACAGGAACTCGACTTTTCCGGAGCCCGCAAAGTTTTTGCGGTGATGGTGGCATCCGAAGAAGAGCAGGAGAGGGACTGGGCCGGGATGTGGCTGTCCAGTCTTGACGATGCGGAGCAGTTATATCAGCTTTTACGAAATAGCAAAGGGAAATTGGCAGGAGTTCTTTTCCGAATTCGCGATGAAAGGCGCATTGATCGCGATTGGGAAGTTGTCAGCATCCTTTATGATACCGTGAAAATCGTTCGGGTCAATACGGAAAGAGAAAAAAACAGCAAGAATCCCGAACCAGCGCCGGAAAAGACTTTTGAATTGAATGATATTAACCTCAATTATTTCATGCTGCTGGCAAAAAAGGTATTGGAATGCGAGAACCGAACCGATGAATTTGACCGGATGTTCGGAAATTATCTGCTCACCAGAGGCTATCCAATTGCCAAAAAATGGCTGGAAGCCGCGATGGTCAGTGACCGCTTGCTCAGCGAAATCCCCTTTTTGCGAGAATCTTATGTCAAAGCCCGGTTGAATTTGCTCGATAAAATGAACCGCCGCGAGGCGGAACGCGAAGTCGCTATCCTGAAAAACAACTTCAGTGAAGAATTTGCTCCTTTTATCGAGGATGTGATGCAAAAACTGAAGGATAGGAAAGATTGAAGAAACCAGCAACCCGGTGCTTATTCATCCCCACCCTTATAAGGAGCTGTTCCAGCCTATGTTGTATTGCAATTTTCTTTTTCCCGAGGGACGTCTGAAAGCCCTGACTATGAGCTATGATGACGGAGTCCCGGAAGATCGCCGTCTGGTGGAAATTTTCAACCGCTATGGGATTAGGGGGACGTTTCATCTTAATTCCGGGCGTCAGGGAGATTCAACGCTGGAAGATGCCGCGGTTTTGTATCAGGGGCATGAGGTGTCCTGCCATAGTAAAAACCATTTTTCACTGGATCGCATCCCCGGAATCTGTGTTTTACAGCAGCTTCTGGAAGACCGCCAGAAGCTGGAGAGTCTGGTAGGTTACCCAGTGCGGGGTTTGTCCTATCCGAATGGCGCTTTCAATACCGAGATTCTGCCCCGTCTGAGCAACGTCGGTATTGTTTATTCCAGAACAACGATCAGTACCGGGCATTTCGCTTTGCCGGATGATTGGTTGCGCTGGAATCCGACTTGCCATCATAACGACGATCTGGCCGGCAAAGCAGAACGTTTCAAAGCTCTCAAAAGTGCCTTGAATGTTTTTTATGTCTGGGGACATAGCTATGAATTTGAACGCCAGAAGACGTGGGAACGGATTGAGGGATTCTGCCACGATATCAGCGGACAACAGGATATCTGGTATGCCACGAATATCGAAATCTATGACTATATGCAGGCCGCCCGTAATCTGCAGTTTTCAGCAGATGGCACACTGGTTTTCAATCCCAGCTGCCGTTCGGTTTGGCTCAATGTCCAAGGAGTTATTCGGGAAATTCCTGGCGGGCAGCTGGAAAAGTTGTCGTCACCGGAGTCGGCGTGATTATCATAGTTCGTTACGATTGTTGGATGGCCGGATGTTCAGTGAATCAGAAAGGAATGGAAAATGAAAAAATGCGTGGGCTTATTATTGTTTTTTGCAGTTCTGATGGTACAGGCACAAAGTGAACCCGGCGGGATGGCGTTAAAAAACCTGAGTAAAGTCCTTGGCTTGCCTTCAGAATTTTCAGCTCAGATCGAAGTCGTTACCGGCTTGGGGGGTGAAGGCGCAATGGTGATGAATTCCCGAATGTATGTTGGGAAAGACGCGATGCGCTATGAAATGGATATGCCGGGCGGCTTCGGAACGATGACGACACTGGCGCTGATGGAAGGCGAAGTTACCAAACTCTATATGCTCAGTCCGAAACAGAAAGTCTATTCCAAACTTCCGGATAGCCCCCGTCAGGAATACACAGAAGAACAAATTAAAATTACGGATTTGGGGACAGAAGATGTCGATGGCACGGCTTGTCTGAAAAAGAATCTGACGGATCCCACCGGAAAGGTCACCAACATCTGGCTGAAAAAAAGCGACAATACGCCGGTGAAATGTGTTCTTGAGGAAAAAGGAATGCAGGTCAGTATGATCTTTAAAAATTTTAAAGCCGGATCAGTAGATCCGGAATTACTTAAAATCCCGGCGGATTATCGCTTGGGCAGTGCTTTCGGCGGTTTTCTCAATCTAAATCCCTGAATGACCAGCAAAATTTTTATCTGTTGCAGAAGAATAGGGACGCTGGATGCCGGCGGTTCGTAGCTGGAGCCTCTCCCCCGTTCCCGAATTCTCCCCAGAATGTGGCCGGAGCTTCCAGCTCCGGATCCTCCCCGTCCCCGTTCCCATCCCGGAGGGCGCCACCTCCGAAGATACCGATTTACTCCAGCGGCTCCCCGATCCAACGCCGGAGGCGTGACATCATTTACAACTTACAATCCCCGCACCTTCCCCGCACCTTCCCCGCTCCCTCCCAAGCCCCCTCCGGGGCTAACAGGCCAGCACGCGTTTGTAGTTCAATTACCTGCATGAAGGTATTGATTCAAATCATGAGAAGCATAGTTG
>JBAXYW010000225.1:0-7232 GCA_041670605.1 Lentisphaeria bacterium | reverse complement strand
GGTGAGGGTATTTTTAAATGCCCAGGTTTGCAGGATAGCAGTCATAGGATAGCGGTTTTATTGCAGTCGGATTCTTGGATCGACCAGGGAATAGCAGAGGTCGGCCAGCAGGGTGCCTAGCAGGTAGAGCACGGCACCGAGAAAAACCATAGCCCGGACAATGGCGAAGTCCTGCGCGGCGATGGCGTTGATTGTGAAGCCTCCCAGGCCAGGGATGCTGAAGAAATTTTCCAGCAGCAGATTGCCCATGATCAGCAGCAGCAGCTGAATTGGGACATTGGTCAAAATCGGAATCATGGCATTTTTCAGGACATGAAGGAAAAGGACGGCGCCTTCTCCCAGGCCTTTCGCCCGGGCGGTACGAACATAGTCGCGGTTGATTTCTTCCAGAAAAAGAGTGCGATAGAAACGGATTCCGCTGCCCAGGCCGCAGGCAATGCCTACGAAAATTGGCAGCAGCAGAAATTTAAACATGGTGGGGCCGGGAAGAAAGCCCGAGACCGGTACTAGGCGCAAGGTTTTTGCTACAAAAAATTGTCCGGCAATAATATAGATCAGTGCTGATACGGACATCAGCAGGACACAGAATAATTGTGCCAGCTGATCGAATCGGCTGCCCCGCCTAGCTGCCAACAACATGGCAACGAGGATATTGGTAAAAAGAGTGGCCAAAAAGATGGGCAGGGTCAGGCAGAGAGAGGGGCCGATGCGCTTACGCATTTCCCGCCCGATAGGCTCAAGCGTCATATCTGAAAATCCGAAATCCCCCCAGAACATCGGCAAGTTTTTCTGGAAGAAGATGGTTTGTGTTAGGCATTTGAGGCCTTTTTCGCCGGTATTGAAAAAATGTGGCCATTGATAGCCGTGTGCTTTTTTCCAGCGTTGAATCTGTACCGGGTTGGAGGCTTTTTCACCCAAGGATTGGCGAGCCATGTCGTCCGGGGTGTTGACCAGAAAAAAGAGGGCAAAGACCAGCAGATTTACACCTGCGAGGATGGGCAAGACATAAAAGATTCTCCGGATCAGATAAGCGGTCATTTGAAGATTCCATCGTAAGAGCTCGCGGAAAAGTATTTTTTCAGAGCAATTCGAAGTCTTTGTTGGGCAGCCAGCCGGTTTGTCCATCGGGGAGTTGGATTTCCGACCAGCTTTGTCGTTGTTCGAGCAATTTGAATTCTGTTCCGGCATGCAGGGGATCGGTAAAACTCGGTGCATAGCTTTCACTGTCGCCTTTATGGGCGACGACTTCCGGGGTCAGAATGACGCCAAAATGCTTATTTCGTAGTTTGTGGATGCTCAGCAGCAGGGATAGCCCCATGCCGAGGCTTAATATAATCGTAAAAAACAGGCCGGCTTTCAGCCAGACTGTGCGGTACCAGATAAAAACTATTGCCGTTGCCCAAAAGAGCAGAAAGGCCGTCATGAAGAGGAGTTGTCGCAGATGGATGGGGAAATCATAATGCCAGAAAAACAGGGTTTTTAAGACGCGGGTTTGTTCAGGTTCTGTGAAGTGATCTTGACGTTGAGCTCTGGCGAACTGTAGATTCTGCAGCAGATTGCGGTCATTAGGGTTGAGCTGTTGGGCACGGCGGTAATTGAGGATGGCGCGCCCGATATCCTGCATGCTGAAATAAATGTTGCCGAGGTTGTAATAAATTTTGCTGTTATGCAAATTGGCTTCGCTGAGGATGCGTTCATAGCGGGCGGCGGCTTTCCGACAGAGTTCGCGAGCTCGGGCGGGTTCACGTTGGCTAAGCTCATTTGCTTCATGAAAAAAAGCTTCGGCCTCGCTGCAGAGCAGGGCGGCTTGTTCGTTGTTGAGTTGGTCGGCGGCACGAGCCGGTAAAATAGCCAGCATCAGCAGTGGTAACAAAAGAGAGAGAATGGTTTTCATACGACTTTCTCCAACGTCCGAACGGCGCTGAGCGCGCCCGTCAGAATCTCTTGTGCGGAATGACTGCCGGCGCCGGCAAAACGGCTGGCTTCGCAGGCCGCAAAGATCGCTTTAAAGGGCAGGCAGTATTGCGGATCAATATTTTTGGCCTGCAAAATTTTGTTCAGGTCGGAGTAGGTAACGATTCCGGGGTTGAGCTGAAATTTTGCGGTCAGGTATTTCTGGATGATTTCGAAGATTTGGTCGAGGGCATTCGTGGCGTCCGGTTTGATTGTTTTCAGGCTTTGCATGCAGGCGCTGCCGGCCTTGCGGGCGGCCCAGGCGCGAGGATTGGCGTTATGTCGGCGGAACCAAGATGTTCCCAGGGTTGCCAGTAGCCAGATGCCGGGCGGAAACAGCAGCAGGCATTGTGTTCTGCGGGAGGCCAGCCATTGCCGGGGATCGTGATTGTGGGCTGAGACGATTGCAGTGGCATCGTAATTATGCGCAATCCCGATATCTGAAATCTGCAGCTCTTTATGACCGTTATTTTCCCCCGCTGCAACAGGCGTCCCTTGGGCATCCTGCAGGGTGACTTGACGGACTGGAGAAACCTGAATTGGAATCGGCGTCGAGCGGGCAAAATCATAAGTCCCTTTCTGCGAATTGAAGAAGGGGACTTCCAACGCTGGGATTTCCGTCAGATCCGGGTGATTTGCCCGCAATGTGCATTGAAAGATTTTGACGTTTTTTTCAACTTGACCGGGTTCTTCGTTCGAAATCTTGAATTTGCCGGCTAGGCCGGGCTGTTTTTCCCATGGAGGCAGTTTTAGGTGTTCGAGAAAACGTGGCCCGTTCAAGGTGATGGTCAGGAGAATTGGATCGCCGACATTGACTTCCCGGGGTTCAGCAGTCGCAGAAATATGGCAGCTGCCGACGATGCCACTGAAATTTTCCGGCTGGTTATCCGTAGGCAAGGATTTGACCGTAATTGTCACCGGCGGTGCGGAAACCGTGATTTTCCGGGTGCGCTTGCGGGTTTGTCCGAAGAAGTCATCAAAACCATCAAAGGGTGAACGGCGCTTGGGTTGGGAGCTGCCCCCGCGCGGGTCTTCAACTTCGCATAGTACGGTGGAATCCGGGAGGGAATAGGTGCCAGGCTTCAAAGGGATAAAGGGTTTTTCAAAAGTCAATAAGGAAGCGGCTTTGCCTTTGTAGCGTGCATTGGTCTGCAGTGCAATGAGCTCGGCATCTTGCACATTGGCGATGCGCTGATATTGGCGTTGCCGGTTCGGATCGATTTCCGGCAAATAGTTTGGGAATGAGAAATCAGGCAGAGTGAGCAGCGGCAGGTTGAAATTGTACTGATAAATCTGGCGGTCGATATACCAGCGCCAAGTCAGCATAATGGGTTCACCGACATAACATTCTTTGCTGGAGGCTTGTAGTAAAAGGGCAATGCCATCAATTGTTTCTGCTTGCCGGACGATGATCTGGATGGGTTGCGTACGTTTGATCGTGCCTTTTACAGCTACGTTCAAGCTGGGGATGATCAGGGTGCCCAGTTTCTGTGGAGTCAATGAATAGTTGAAAATCGAAGTGGTGGTAATGCTTTGCGTGCGTCGACCATTGATGATCGAGAGCTGGCTGCTGCGGCTGTGCTGCGGGGACTGCGCTACAACGCTGAAACCTGGCAATGGAGGTAAAACTGGGGCGTCGGCTGCATCGTCTGCGGAAATTCGGATCTGAAACAAAAAGGGTTCATGGAGGTAGACTTCCTGGGATTCCACCCCTACCTGGACTTCCTGAGCAGTCAACAGAAAGAGCGGAAGGCAGAAGAGAATTAAAATGAAATGCATCGATGGGCTTGACATGGGCTTGTATTATTAAAAAACTATCAGACTTTGCTTCGCATGTGGGTGTGGTGAAAACTTACCAGTCTTTGTCGACGGGGTGGGGCTCTGTGGGACGGCGCAATTGGCGTTGGCGTTGATTTTTGCGCTCTTCGTCGAGGATATCGTTGGCGTTTTCACTTAAGTTAAACGCTTCTTCCTCTTTTTGCTCTTGTGATTCGGATTCGGCATTGCTTTTCTCTGCTTGCTTTGGCTGTTCTTTTGCTGTTTGCTGCTGCTCGCCTTGCTGCTGGCTCTCGTCGCCCTGCTCCTGCTGCTGCTGCTGCTGCTGCTGCTGCTGTTGCTTCATTTCTTCGTGTGCTTGTTTCAGCTGTTCAGCAGCTTGTTCTTGTTTTTCTTTTGCCTCTTGAAGTTGTTTCTGATCAAGAGCTTGCTCAGCTTCTTGCTGCTTTTCGATGGCTTGTTCGAGTTTCTGCTTGACGGAGTCCTCTTTTTCTGGGCGTTCTTCAGCGAGTTGCTTAGTCTGCTCACTGATTCCCTCTTGTTCTTGTTTTAGTTTCTTGTAGGGGCCTTCAGGATCGTCCTTTAGTATTTTGGCTTTTTCAGTATTTTCTGCAGCTTGTTGCTGTTGTTGCGCGAGTTTTTCGAGCTTTTCCGCCTGTTTTTTTGCCTGTTGTTGTTGCTCTTGCTGTTGCTTCATTTGCTCTTTCAAGACATTCATGATTTTTTTCAGAGTCAGCCGGGCAACGCTAAGATTCTTTTTAGCAATGCTCAGGTTTGGAGTCAGGCGGATCGCATCCTGGTAGCTCAGAATACTTTTTTCACAAGCCTCGACCGATTTCTGCAGATTGCTGTCTTCCTGGCGTTTACATTCCTTGAAAAAGCAATTTCCCAAGGCCAGTTGCGCACGACCCGCCAAGTCCAAGTCCGGTGGATTAAGCGCTTTTGCCTTGTCGGCAGCCTGCTGGAAGAATTCTTCGGCTTTGGCAAAATCTTCTTTTTTAAGAAAGACAAGACCCTGATTGAAGTGCAGATAAGGGGACTCCGGCTCTTCCAGAGCGGCTTGTTGATAACTGCTGAGTGCGTCGTCGTACTTGCCTTCCGCCAAAGCCTGATTGCCGGCTTTCAGCAATTTCCCGGGTGCAGCGGCTTGCGTAAGACTGACCAAGCCGAACAAAAGTACGGCTAGTTTGCGCAAACTCTTCCGTTCGCTGAGCAGGCTTTCCAGTGCCAGGCAGAGTAAGCATAAGGTCAGGAAAATCTGAAATTTTTCTTCAAAGCGTTCCAGTGTCTGCGATTCGATTTCGCGTTTGGCGGCTGTGGCAATCAAGTTTAGGTAAACCTTGTCCAAGGCGATATTCCCAGTAGCGACCGGGAGGTAGCGTCCGCCGGGGGTGGCATTGACCATGGCCCGGAGGGTGTCCGAGTCCAAACTCGAGCGGACGACTTCGCCCTTATATTTTAGGACATCGCGATGTCCGCTTTCGTCTGAAATAACAATTGGAGTGCCGCTTTCAGCACCCAGTCCGACCGCAATCAAGCGGACTCCGGCTTCGCCGATCGTCTTGGCGGCTTCCAACGGAAAACTCTCGTGATCTTCCCCATCCGTAATTAAGACGATATCCTTGTATTGGCGTTCCTGTTGATCAAAGACTTCTTTGCTGGCTTTGCGCAGGGCATCACCAATCAGCGTACCACCACGCGAAACCGTGTCGGTAGAAACGTCTGCCAGCATCATGCGGAAGAAGCCGTAATCTTGGGTCAGCGGGCAACGTACTACCGTATTACCGGCAAAGACAACTAAAGCCACTCGGTCGCCCTGCAGCACTTCCAGACAGTCATCGATGGCTAACTTTGCACGTTCCAGACGGTTGGGTTTGAGGTCATCGGCCAGCATGCTGCGGGAGACATCCAACAAGAAGATGACATCCCGGCCTTCGCGTTTGACGGTTTGCGGCACCGGATTCCAGGCTGGTCTGGCCATGGACAGGATCAGGAACAGGATCGCCAACAGGAAGAGCAGCTGTTTGAGCAGGCGTTTACTGCCGCTGTAAGTGGCGGTTAATTTGGTCAGCATGGCTGTTCCGGTGAAACGTTTCAGCGCCTGCCGGCGTTTGTAAGCAGCATAAGCAAAGAGGCCGCAGAAACTTGGCAGCAGCCAGAGCCAGTGCAGAAGGGGAAGATGATACCAGGTACCGTTCATGGAATCCTCCGGAAAACTGTTGCCGTCAGTAGCATCTGCATGGAAAGCAGAGCGAGCGCGATGGCTGTAAACGGCAGGAAGAGTTCTTTGTAATCGACAAAGCGGATTGATTCAACTTCGCTGCGTTCCAATTGGTCGATTTCCTGATAAATGGCCAGCAGGCTTTGCGAATCCGTGGCCAGACGGAAGAGGCCGCCGGTCTGATCGGCCAGATCCTGCAGCGGGCGTGTATCAAAGGGGGCGGAGTTTGCTGCCACTTTGAATTGCCCCAGCAAGGTGTTGATCACCCCGACGCCTTCGCCGCCACTGACTCCGATCGCATAGACTTTGATGCCCCATTTATGGGCGAGTTCCGACGCTTCGGCAATGTTGCGTTTGCCGCAGTTGTTTTCGCCATCGGTGAGCAGGATGATGATCTTACTTTTGATCTGATAGGTGCTGGCGTCTTTTCGAGTCTGCCGGGCGAGGGTTTCTTCGGCCGCTTGCAGACGGGCGGCTGCCAAAGCCAAAGCATCGCCGATGGCCGTGCCATCCTCACTACGAATGTTGACCAGTTGGATGGATTCCAGGAAGGGACGCAGGGCGGCATGGCCGAGGGTAAGCGGACAGATCGTATCGGGGTAACGGGCAAAGGTAATCATGCCGATCAGATCATTCGGTCGCCCGGGCAGCTTTTTATCGTTGTCACCATAGACAAAACTGGCAAATACTTTTTTGACCGCTTCGAGCCGGTTCATGCGGCGGTTGTCGTATTCCATTTCCTGACTCATTGAGGTGGAGCGATCTAGCACCATTTCGATGGCGATTCCCTGACTGGCGTCATGTACCTGTTCGCGTCCGGCCTGGGGACGAGCCAGCGCCAAACAGAGTAATAGCCAAGCCAACAGGCGCAGCCCGGTGGGTAGCCAAGCGAAGCGCTGCCGCCAGGAATGCGCTGTGCGGCGGGCATTCGCCAGGCTGGAAAAGCCGACTGCTGCGCGTTTACTGCGCCGCCAACGCCGCCAAAACAGAAATAGCAGCGGCAACAGCAGACTTAGCAGAGCCCATGGGGTTTCAAAACGGAACATTCGAAAAAATCTCCATATTGGGGAAGGGGAGCGCGGAGCGCGGGGACGGGAACGGGGACGGGGATTGTAAGTTGTAAATGGTGAGTTGTAAGTTGTGGGGAACGGGAACGGGGATTGTAAGTTGTAAATGGTGAGTTGTAAGTTGTGGGGAACGGGGACGGGAACGGGGATTGTAAGTTGTAAATGGTGAGTTGTAAGTTGTGGGGGACGGGAACGGGAACGGGAACGGGGACGGG
>JBAXYW010000224.1:0-7263 GCA_041670605.1 Lentisphaeria bacterium | reverse complement strand
CTAAATTGCATTGTGTTTTGTTTTCATGTGTTTTGCTCCAGTATACACAAGGTATGCGGAAGCGAAGAAAAAAAAAGAGAGGGGACACCCCACGTTGGACGTGTTCCAAGAAAGTAGAACAAAAAGAGAGGGTGAACAAAAATGAAGAAATTTCTTGCGTTGATCGTTGCATGTGTGACTGTTGCTAGCAGCTATGCAGCTACCGTTATGTACAGCTCTGTTGAATTTAAGGCTGCAATACCGGTTTTGATGAAAGGTACGCTGAAAGTCAATAGTTGGGAGGTCGCTGACTGCGCTTTGGATAAAGGCAAAGCCAGCTTCCCCGTATATTTGGCTTTCTGCCAGCCCTGCATCAATTGTGTTACGTGTCAAAGTGTCAGTGAAACATTGACGAATGTACAGCTTTATGTTGTTGAAAAAGACACAAAGGCAAAAGCGGTTTATTTGACGGCAGTTGACTTGGCAGACCTTGATGTTTTGTTTACTACTGGTAATGACGGCACGGCCAAAAAGGGTGATGTTAAAGTTGATATGCCTGCGCAGACCCAGGATAATTACGGTGACATTGCTTCTTTCTTTCTGACTGGTGTTTGGAACTTGAAAACTTGGTTCTCAGGGATTGATTCAGACACAGGCGGTCAGAAATACAAAGTTGTTCTTGGAGGTATTCAGCAACTGGTTGGAAATGTTTCTGCGAATAATGCGACCGAAGATTCTTGGGCATGTGGAACTCTTGCTCTGCGTCGTGATGACAGTGTTACCAAGAAGCTGATGCTTCTCATGACAGACTATACGAATGGTAGTACAGCCAGCAATCCCTTCTTGGTGTGCGGCAATGCTGTTACTCCAGAGTTCGATACTTGTGTAGACGTCATGACCTTGAATAAAGACGACGATACAGTAGTGGCTGCTGATTTAGAAAGTTCAGTTGGGCAGTATATTTTGAAGAAATCGCTTCCTAAAAACTACAAACTTGTCGTCAATGGCACTGAAGTAAGTGAATAATAATCGTTAATTTTTGAATTCTGTTGCATGATTGTTTTGCAATAGATTTCAGAGTACTATGACCCTTGGAAGATGATTCCAAGGGTCTTTTTGGTTTTACGATGACATTAGATTGTGTTGTAGTACAAGCGACTCTTCGCCTGAAAGAAGAGGCACCTAGAAAAATATCTGACAGGTCTGACGTTTTTTTTGCTCCAGCGCTCGGTCGGCTTGGTCGGATCGAAATAAACTGCTCATCAGAGGATGACCGATTCCCTGCGTCATTAAGAAAATACCACATTATTTCTGGGAAATTCGAGCATATCGGTTTATATTAAAGCGCGGTTTTTTTGGGTGGGGGATTCTTTTCTGTTTGCGCATTTTCTGGTGCTGAATTTTGATCTGATGAAAGGGAAATATGTCACGAATCAAGCTTATTATCTGTGGTGTTATTGGTCTGCTATTGATTAGTCTTGCTGCAGTCCTGTTGAATCCCCGTCCGTCTTCAATAGGTGATCCGCAAGAGGCATCTCTTAATGCGCGTGAAGCCCGTTTGTTGGAGAGTCAGCGCAGGGGGGTTGTTACGGACAAAAATCTTCTTCGTTCCCGGACGCATGAGAGCCGTATGTTTCAGCGGAGCACTCCGGAATCTCAGGCAAAATTACAGGCCTTGCTTGGTCGTCTTGAAAGTGAAGATGACAACGAGTCTGTAGATGCCTTACTGGAGGCCGAGGATTTGTGCAGTGCTGAATTGTTGTCTTTTGTTCAGAGGGCATTGAATTTGCCCGGGCAGCGTGAGATCCGCAAGGAAGCCTTTGATCTGATTTTGGGCTATAACAGGCCAGATTTGCTGCCGATGATTCAGCAGGCCTTTTCTGATCACGACAACGAGTTGCGTCTGGCTGCACTGGAAGCGCTGGAAAATATCGGGCAGCCGGCTGACGACGACGAAGCTGATGACTCGGGTGAGGATGTTGAGGAAGAGCAGGAAGTTGAATTAAGCGATCAGGATCGGGAAGCGATTTTGCGCATTTTTGCGGATGCGTTCAACGATGTCGATCCTGAGATTCGGCTTCAGGCGCTTGCCAGTCTGCAGCAGATGGAGTTGTCGTTGCAGGTTGAAGGTTTCAAGCTGGCTCAGCAGTCCACTTATGAAGATGTTCGTAGTAATGTCATGCATGTTACCGGCACTTCTGCCAACTGGGATACGATGGAGATTGCCATCAATGCACTGGATGACCCCAATCCGGATATTCAGGAAGCCGCTGCTGAGAATATTGATTTCTATATTGGCAAGACCTTCGACAGCAGCAGTGAAGCCAAAGAATGGTGGCAGAACAACAAATATCTGTTTGATGACGACCTTTTTCTGGAAGATCTGGACAATTTGCATGTTATTGAAGACTGAAAACTCCTGCGGATATCCTATAGGAAAACGACTTATGTTAAAACACACAGCGTTCGGGTCTTTTTATGCAGTTTTTGTCTTTCTGTTGATTTTTTGCTATAGTTGCCGGCAGGGTGAGCCGGAAACTGCTTCGGGTTCTGCTGAAGTTGCAGAAACTCCGTCCGTATCGGTTGAGTCTGTAGTTGTCCCTGCGGTTTTGGAAGTTTCCGGCGGCAATGAGCGTGATCTTGGAATGATCAGCGAGCATGATGTGATTCTTCTGGAGTTTATGCTTCGCAATGCCGGTTCGTCTGCCCTGACCATTATTGATGTTACTTTCAGCTGCCCGTGTGGAGAGTTGCTGAATCCACCGGAAAACCTCGTACTGGTTCCTGGTGAAACTTACGCCTTGAAGCTGAATTTGTTTGCGCATAAGATTTCACTGGGAGATTTTTCCCGTTTTTTGAGTCTGGACTTGGGAAATGAACAGTTTTTCCCGATCACTATCCGTGGGCATATACAGGCCAATATAGAAGTTACCCCGGATAGAGTGATTGATTTGGGGTTGCTGAAGGACAGCGGGGAGACTTGGGAGAAAGAGTTGCAGATTAGCGGTGTCAATCAGCTTGCAGCCGGCTTTCGACTGGCACCGGATCCGAAAGCGGATTTGTTCGAATTGCAGCTGGAAGAACGTACTTCCGGAACATACACACTGAAAGTCCGCCCAAAGAATTCTCTGCCTTACAAGCGTCGTTTCCGCAGTCAGATTCTGTTGCCGATCTTGGAACCGACCGGGCTTCCGGATTTGAAGATAGCGGTTAGAGGCCAGGTCGGTGAAGACATCGTTTTTCGCCCGGCTAGTTTTTCTTTCCAGGAGTCGGATTTTTCCGTATCGGAGACTCTGGTTCGTTCTGCGAGTTTCGGGACTGTCCCAAAGGCGGAGGAAGATACGGAGGATTCTGATGCAGTTTCCGGGAGTAGAAAAAGTGTCAGCAATTTTTTGTTCCTGTCTTCCTCGCGAAGGCAAATCAACAATATAGCCTGGAGGCCACTTTTTGAGCATCTTGAATTTGACTGTCCGGCTGGAGTTCGTGTTGAAAAGCAGTTGCATGACCATGGCATTAGCCTTCAACTGCATATAAGCCGTACTGCCTTTGCCGAACATCGACAGGTCAGCGTAATTCCCCTGCGTGATCAGAATACCTTCCGCAAAATCAACTTGAGGATGTTACGTGAGAAATCAGGCACTGCTGTTGAAGAGGATGACGAAGATGATAATGAGGACAAAGAGGATGGGGCAGAAGAAGAAGCGGAGTAAGTAATCGGTCAGCAATCATTCCGGTGGGGAATCTACCGCGGATAATTTTGGGGTTACATCCCTTTTGTGGACGGAGAGGGAGGGGACGTATGTAGTACAGGCTTAAGCCTGTACTACATACGTTGCTGTCCTTTTACGCAGATTGAGAGTGTTGGTTTGATGCCAATCTATTTTGCAGCTGGAATTTTACCTGAAAAAGCATGTTAAAAATATTTTTTTCTATTCTGTTTTGTTTGCCGCTGCTGGTTTTGGGGGGATCGGATGCTTCGCCCTGGTATATTCTGTTTGGATCGGATGGATGTGATGAGTGTCAGGAAATCAAAGAACTCTGGGAGGAGATATCGGAACTGCCTTCCCATCCACGTCTGCTTTATGTCAATATTGACAAGCAGGAAAACTATCAGCTTTTAAAAACAATCGAAGCGCAATTGCAGGTGAAACGGCCCGGCAATACTTTTCCGATCATTCTTTTTGGGTCGGAGATGCTGACCGGAATCAATGAGTTGCTGGAACATATGCAGAAAGCCGGGGATAAGTTGCCGCAGGCTCCGGATATCCCGGCTTTGAAAAAGCCTGCGCAGGCAGTCAGAGCGTCTGCGGAAGCGGTCATTGCCTACGAGGAGGAACTGCAGGAAAGTACTGCCGCGGTGCCGGTTGAAGTCGAATCCACAGGTCAGCAGTTTCCTCTGCTTTATTTTATGCAGAAAGGCTGTCAGAATTGCTCCCGGCAGTTGCGGGAATTGCAGCTTTTGTTGCGCATATTGCCAGGTTTGCAGGTCGATTGCTATGATATTGGCACCGAAGCCGGGCAGTTGATGCTGCAACGTGCCATGCAGAAATTGCAGATACCTGCCAGCGATGAGAATTTGATTCCTATGGTTGTCTGGGCTGATGGTTATATCGCCCAACGCCTGGCGCGTGCAGAAGAATTAAAGGTACTTCTTTCCGCAGAATCCGGCCCGGTTTTCTGGAAAATGCTGGTTACTCCTCAAGAACGGCAGGTTCTGAAGCGTACCCAGGGGAATCTGTTGCAGCAGGCCACACTGACTGTTATTGCCGCAGCCGGTTTAATTGATGGCATCAATCCCTGTGCCTTTGCGACTTCGATTTTCCTGATCGGGTATCTGCTGTATCTGAAGCGTCGTCCTCGGCAAATTGTCCTGATCGGAATCTGTTTTTGCCTTGGCGTCTTTGCTAGTTACCTGCTGTTTGGACTGGGTTTCTCTTTTTTGATTGATTTTCTTGGGCGCCTGATCTGGGTGAAAACACTACTTTATTTGCTGTTCGGTCTGGCCGCTTTGTTGCTGGGCGTGTTGCATATACGCGATGCTTGGCGTTTCCGCGCCAGCGGGAAAAACTCCGATATGGATCTGGGCTTGTCCAAGCATACTCATCGGCGGATTCATGACCAGATTAAAAAGATGATTACTGTTCATTCGCGGCTTTTGATTCCAGCGGCTTTAGTACTTGGAATCGTCGTTTCATCGATGGAACTGGCTTGCACCGGTCAAATTTATCTGCCGACATTGGCGGCGATTAACAGCAGCGGCATCAGCTGGCGGGCATTCAGTTTGTTGGTGCTCTATAATTTTTTCTTTATCATGCCGCTACTGGTTGTGACCGCGATGGCCGCTCTCGGCATCGGCGGACAGGCACTGGCTGGCTGGGCACGTCGTCATGTGTTTTCAACTAAATTGCTGATGACGTTGCTGTTTGCCTGCTTGGCAATGCTGATGTTTATCTTTGCTTGGCAGGAACGCCCCCAGTCCTATCTCCCGGCATATGACTCGATTGATTGCTTGCATAATGCGTCTCATGAAGCAGAGACTGGCGAAGTTTCAGAGACTGATTGAGGTCTCCCTGTGCGAAACATTCTGACGATTGCTTAGATGATGGCATGGGCTATGGGGTGTTTGCGTCTTACCGGACTCCAGTGTCAACGGCGAGAATGCCTTCCGCTTTGTATCGAAGGACGAAGAGGAGGCTGCTTTGCTTTCCCAGCTCGAGACTTGGCAGGGAATCGCTGTAGAAATACAAGCAGAATTACCAGATGGGGTTAGCTTGGGAAAAGTGCCTCAGGCAGATGGCATTTTGCTGAAAATGAAATTCAAAGCAGACTATTTTGTGGCCAGGCAGCGTTCGACAATCCTGTTGCGACATGGGAAAAGATTGCTTGGGCGCTTGGTCATTGTGGGGCGGAAATGAAGGGATCTATCGTTGCGAAGCGGGCGGATCGGTGGAAGTCACCTCTCGCTTGCATTTCCAAATTCGTTTTTAGTCAGTCAGCCATGATCAGAACATATTCTTTATTTTTTGCCAGCGTATTCATGTTTGTTTTTTCCCCCTGTAGGATTGGACATGCCGGGGATAATGGTTGGGTAATCCTGTTCGGCTCCCGAAATTGTGACGAATGTCAGACTGTAAAAAAACAATGGCAGCGGGATTTTCAGCCCGCTGCGGATCCCGTACTGGTTTTTCTGGAAGTGGAAAACAATGCGAATTACCAACTTCTCTGTAAAATCGAGAATATTCTTGAGGTGACTGAACAAGCCAGCTCCTTTCCCATTTTTCTGGTCGGGAATCGGCTTTTGCCGGATGTGGATTCCTTTTATGACCTGGATGACGAAATACGGACTCTTGCAGCCAAGCCTTTGGATCTTCCGGAATTTGCCGGGTTGAATGAGGCCGCTAGGATGGCGGATGTAGCGGTGATTTCCTGGGATGCGCCTTCGGCTGGAACGGCGCAGATGTCTGCAGCGTTTTCTCCTGCAATTTCTTTTTCCCGTTATTTGCTTTATTTTATGCAGCAGAATTGTGCCAAGTGTTCGCGGCAGCAGAAGGAACTTGATCTGCTGAAGGAGCAGCTTCCGGATTTGCATTTAACAAACTGGGATATTGCTACGATGGCTGGGCAGGTAATGCTTTCCCGTGCCCGGCGGCATTTACAGATTGCAGAAGATTTGCAGAATCCTGTTCCTATGGTTTGCTGGGCGGAGGGTTATGTCAATGAACGACTGGTACGTGCGGAAGAGCTAAAGAAGATATTGAAACCGATGAAGACAGAGCCTTTTTGGCTGGTTCCTATAACGGAAGAGGAATTTAAGGCTGAAGAGCAACATCAAGGACAGAATCTACAGACTTTTTCCGGGGTGATGATTATGCTGGCTGGCTTGGGGGATGGATTTAATCCCTGCGCTTTCGCAACGTCCATTTTTCTGATTGGCTATCTGCTTTACCTGAAACGGCGCCCACGGGAAATTGCTTTGGTTGGTGCCGGTTTTTGTGTTGGTGTCTTTTTCACTTACTTTCTTTTCGGCCTGGGCATTTCCTTTCTTCTGGACTTCTTTAATCACCTGCTCTGGTTCAAGGTTGCCATTTATGCAGTTTTCGGAGTGGCGGGGTTGCTGCTCTGCATTGGCCATCTGCGGGATGCATTCCGCTATCGGAAGACAGGCAAAGCCAGTACCATGAGCCTGGGGCTTTCTTCCGGAACACATCAGCGGATTCATGAAAAGATCCGCGCCTTAGCGGAAAAGCGTTCTTGGCTGATGCTGCCCGCCGCCCTGTTGCTGGG
>JBAXYW010000223.1:0-7302 GCA_041670605.1 Lentisphaeria bacterium | reverse complement strand
CCCATTGAAAACCGCCGGTCCGAAATTGCTGTATGCTCCCGCCAAGCTGCAGGCTGCCCGTCATGATCTGAAGTTGAAAATTTCCGGGATGTCCCATTCGGTCAGGAAAGCGGCTCCGTAGGCCAGGGTCAAATGGAAAAGCGAGGTATTCCATTTCAGGTCACGGCTCCAGCCTTCGAACGTCCTGGTTGCCCCTTCCGACAACATGTTCAGCCAAGCCTGGCGATCCGTCAGTAAGTCATACACCAAACTTTCCTCTCCATCCCGGATCAAGCCGCAAAACAAGGGAAAAGTAACGAAGAATAGGCTCTGCGTCAGCCTTTTTTCCCGTACCATGGCCAGGATGCTCTGCTTTCCCGCCACCGGATCGGGAAACAAGTCAAAAAAGTACGCGAACACATTTCCCGGCATGCTGACGTGGTCTGATTCAGCGCTGTCGCGGAATAGATGCTGGCCAGGGACATAAAAAGCATCGGCAAAGGCCTTCTGCAAGGTCTCGGCATCGCCATAGGGTGCCAGACCGAGCTGGCGGGCAATCTTGTTCAAGCACTTGACCGCACCGATGTAATACGCATTGATGACATTATGCTTGGTGCGGCAGACCTTGCCTTCGGCGAGGTCGACGTCATAGCCATCGCGCATATTCTTCGGCCATTCGACCACGCACCATTTGTCAAGATGACTGAGAAGACCATCGGCCTCCGAATACGTCTCGCGGTAAAAATCAAGAATATCAGCAAAGGCCGCAAAGCGCGGGCGGATGAACTCCAGGTTGCCAGTCAACACGCAGTATTCCAACAGCAGCGTCATCATGATGAACGGATATTCCGCAATCTCCTGCATTAACGAACAGCCGGAACACGTCATTAGACCGCGGTTGATGAACGAAGTCCGCAAAAAATCGTCGAAAAACTTTTCGCACAGGGTGAAGTCCTGGTTCAACAGGCAGAAAGTCAGCAGGCTGTAGCAGCCGTCACCGAGATAATAGCCCTTTTCGCGCTCCATGCAGTCCTGGATGACCTCCTGGACGCCGTAATGCAGGGTGTCGACGCACAATTTCCAGATGGCCTGCGCAGCCGGATCCCTGTACTGGCATTCAGCCCGCAGCACAAACGGATAATGGCGCGCCACCAGGACAACCGATGCATCATCCAGCTCGGCTCCGGACGGAAACTCCAGATCGACATACCGAAAGGCCTTGTAGTCAAACTGGTTCAACGTGTCCCGCCAGCCCGAGAAGGTAAGATATTCCTCGTAGACGCAGTTGGCTCGGAGCCGATAGCGGACCGAGCCATCGTCGTTCCGTTCCTGGCCGAAGCGCATCACCACCTCGTCGCCCGCCCGGCCGCAGGCGCAAAAACGGAGACTGCCGACATAAACGCCACCAAAGTCGACCCGAACGATGTCCCCGTGCCTGCTCATGGCAAGCGGGACGATCGTATCGAAGTCAAGCTGACTGGACGGCTGTTCGAACAGATCATAGGGCGCCTGTTTCCGGATCCGGGCCGGCTTCCAGGCGGAATCGTCGAATTCCGGTTGTTCGAATCCGACTTCCGGGGCTTTGGCGTCATACCGTTCCAGGAATTGCGTCTCGTAACCGGCCTTGCCGGCGGACAGGAAGCCGGTGTGCTCATGCTGCCGGAAGCTCTCGTCCGAACACACAACCGTCTGGCCGTCAGCAACCACGTCGAGAAGCAGGCCGTGCTGACTGTCACCGCTGACCCAGACGCGATTGATCAAGCCCTGATAGTACGTATGCACGGCGATGATATTGCAGCCAGGCTGCAAGAAAGCGGAAATGTCAATCCTGTTGTACCAGTAGTGAAACGAGTAGGACGCGGTCGGCCCCTGGTTGACAAACACGCCATTGACATAAAGCTTGTAATAATCGTCCGCCGTAATAAAGATTTCGGTACGAACAGCGGACGGATGCACGAATTGCCGGCGGAAAAGAACATGCCGGTTCTGAAGAATCGGCTCGACTGCCGGTCGGGCCCGGACATCCAGCTGGCGATGAAACACGTTCACCGGAACCAGATCGCAAAACCGCTCAGACGTGATCCATTTCCCGACAAAAGCCCTCTGATTTTCTGACATGAGATTTTTTTCTCCTGGGTTAGGCATCCCCGGCGACAGACAGCAAAAATCAATGCTATCGTTCAGGGTCTCCGAAAGCGATGTCCAGAACGGATTGTAGACAAAAGAGGGTAAACTATAACCGGCGAATTGAGCCATTGCAATCGCTGCCCGAGCATTTGCTAGGCCGAAAAGTTGCCGGAAAGATTGTAAACGAAAACTTTAATCTGATTGGATCATAACCACGAACGGAGAATGATTTTATGCTCAAAAAACAATGAGGGTATAAACTTGACATCAGCAAACTTGCCGGCACGCCCTATATGTGGTGGTATGATTTTGATAGGTCTTGTCTGACAGCAATTCATGTCCCTTTCTCAATCCAGCGTGGTTCAAAACAAGGTTACACTGCAGTACATGGCTCCGATGTGGTTTAAACGGCCCGTAGGGCGAGGGAACTGGGGGTAAGCACACGGCCCGGAGGGCCGGACATTCATAACCCCCAGTGACGAAGCCCGTAGGGCGAGGGAACTGGGGGTAAGCACTCCCAACAAAACCAGCGCCCGGAGGGCGCGACAGGCAAATGCTCAATCTTTGAACAAATGTTTTCCCAAATAAATCGGATATCCCGACAACATTAAGGATCACTTTAGGCTATGACGTCTGCTACAAAAACTCGTAACGCGTCCTGTCCGGATGTGTTGTTTGTCAAGAAGGCGCGCCTCTTTTCGTTGCCATTGTCAAAGTTCTCCACCGCATCTGCCCTGCACATTGATCTTTCGTCCCGCGAACTGTAAGGTTGTCTCTGCTGAAAAAAAAATCTTGATATTATGCAACGACCCGGCTTCGTGCTGCCGCAAAAAGTTGCGAACAAACCCAGTCCTCCGAATGTAATTTCTGTACTGAAATCTAGTTTTATAGCTTATTAAATTTTTGCTAAAATTTCCGGGATTGATTCAACATTTTGGGAGTTTAAAAATTTCAGTTCATCCAATCCGGCATTCAATAGTGTTTCACCAATTTCTTCTGCGAAAATCCGATTCATTTCACTTGCAAAGGTAGACTCTGATAAGGCCGCCAAGCGTGGGTTGGAAACGGTTTTCCAAAGAATTCCAAAAACATCAAAAACATGTCGCCAATCAGGAAATTTAACATCTTGTACACCAAAGAATTTTTTGGCCTTCTCCGGAGATTTAAGAAAATAGTAGCGTCCCCTTTTTTCTCCATCACAAGTGGCGGTAAATCCGGCAGCAGTCATTTCTGACAATACATCTTGAATCGATTTCCAAGCGAAACCGCTGATGTCAGCAATCTCCTGAATTTTACAAATATCCTTGTTCAGCAAAGCCAGTAGCGTTTCAGCCCTCGCAGAAACGCCGAAAATTCCACGCAATTGCAGAAGAATGGTGGCAACATGATCCACCGGAAATTCCATGGCCTTTCCGGACGGCATATAGGGATTTCTAATAAAGCCATATTGCAGTCCTATTTCCTCTTTGAGGCGACAAAAGCTTGTCGTCTCGTGATTCATGTTGGTGAACATGGGCACAGGGGGAAGCGGAGTCTCTGGCAGATAATCGTCAGCTAATTTTTTCCATCTGCGCCCTTCCAGTCTATGCATTTGTGCGGCAATATACCCCAAGGAAGAGATGTCTTTATGACGGTTTTTTTCCGCAAGGGATTTCAAACGCTGGATATTAATGAATGCGCCATTGACTTTGAGCCAGTCCAGAATTAAATCATAAAGCCGCTGATCATAGCGGCTAAACCATGCGGAAAAAATCAACAGAGCTTCCGGATCGAGAACGTATGATGCGCCATCATGATTCATTTGCCCGGCGATTCCAAGACGAGACCACTGCCGCCACAAGAGATCCATGACGGCATTGAAATAACGTTGCTTAAATTCGTTCACTGACATTGTGCCACCCCAGTTGTGAAAACATGTCTTTCAACACGTTATGGAATTCCAGCGAAATATCTTGCGTCATACACCACTAAGCAGCGGCAATCAATTCTTCATCAGAGGGATTAATCGCTCGCAAATCACTGACATGATAGCCACCGCGATCCGCTGAAGCATAGGTCTTGAAAAAAATTTGATCGTATCGGTCGATGTAATGCATCGTAAGTTTTTCTCCGACCACAATCGTGTGCAGACGCTTTTGAAAGCCAGCCGGCAAGCCCATGCGAAATTGCATCGCTGGACCATTATTCAGCCAATCTTCCGGCAATTCCAAGGTTCTGGCGACATTTGCGGCGGCACGCAGCAAGTAGTACGGTAACGGTTCGGAATCTTTCAATTCATTGGCTTCCATAAACGCCAGAATATCAATGTCACGCGTAGTGCGCTGTACCAACCCGGTAGCAATCAAAGCAGAACCTCCACAAACGACAAGTTCTGTCGACGGAGCGTCCATTAATAACAGCTGTTCATTGAGCAGTCGAAGTGATTCAGCCAATTTTAATTGATCGATAGGCTTGTTATTCATTTTAGCTAATCCCCTATTGTATGTGGGTTTAACTTAAATATACCCTTTTATGTATGAAAGTAAAGTTGCTTGACTGGTTTTATATGTATCTTGACAGGTTTCCATTGCTTACTCTCCCGGAAGACTATCATCCACACCCTTTCCAGCGTGGTTCAAAATAAGGTTACACTGCAGTACATGGTTCCGATGTGGTTTAAACGGCCCGTAGGGCGAGGGAACTGGGGGTAAGCACACGGCCCGGAGGGCGCAACAGGCAAATGCTCAATCTTTGAACAAACCTCCTTCCAATTCAAAAGATAATTTCCACATCAATTTGACATGGCTTTTTCGTGTAACGAAGAGGGAGTATAACGTATTTTCTGTAAATTCAGTTTTCTGCTAGGTCAGAGTTATGCATAAGCGGCTATTCGAGTTTTTCTTTTCCGATTGCAAAGTGCGGGTCGGCACCTTATAATATTATTGCTAATATGCACTTCCAGTACCGGTAAGGAATCAGACAGCAAAGGATTAAGGCATGAAGATCAAGGCGTCGTTGGGGAAGAATACCTTCAAAGTTAGAGAAACGTGCACTCTGGAACTATCGGTCCAGGTGGATTGCGCCTTGGTACAGGGCGACACCATTGAAATTCAGTTTCCGCAAACGTGGTCTGTTGTCAGCGGGCCGAGTTTCACTCGTCAGTTTCAGTGCACCGACCCGACCGGAGAGCATTATGTCACACTTACTGCACCGGACGGCATTACGGCGCTGTTTCAGCTGTCCATCAGGAAGCAGACGCAACATTACCCGGCAGGGACATGCCGCCATGGACGCCTAATAAAAGCAGAGCTGGTGGAGGGAACCATCCCAGCCGGAGCGCCAATCAGCATCCGCTATGCCAATACGTTTGCACCGTATGTGGCGGAAACAGAGCAATTATGGATTCAGGTCAAGGGCCAGACGCCAGATCAATTTCCGCTTTTGCAGGTCACTCCGGACGAGCATCTCTGCTTCAGAGTCATTGCGCCATCAAGCGCGGAGCTGGGAAAAGACTTCACTGTGCTGATCGTGTCCCTGGACCAGTTTGAAAATGCCTCTTGCACCCAATTCCGGAAACAACGCTTGGCCTTGAGTAATGGGCGCACTGTGGCCGAAGAACTTGATTTTTGCGGCTCGTGCCGTGTGCAAACCCGGCTGGACAAACCCGGCGTCTACCGCTTTTGCTTGGGCGAGACCATTTCAAATGCCATTAAAGTGGACGCGGCCAAGTCAGGCCCATACTGGGGCGACATCCACATTCACACAAAACTTTCCCACGATGGCCAGGGGACGAACCCCTACCATTACGCCCAGCAGGTCAGCGGCCTGGATTTTGCCGGAGTTGCCGACCACTGGGAGTCTCTCGGGCCGGAGGGGTATCGGATGCTTCTGGAGTGGGCGGAAAAAGCTCATGTTCCCGGAACTTTCGTCACCATCCCTGCAGATGAGCGAAATCCCCGTGAACTGCAGGGTCATCACAATATCTATTTTCACGACCTCGGAGTCATGAAGCGTTTCCTCTCGATTCAGGAGGACACCTCTGGCGAACCTGCGAACAGCTTCCGCTTCTTGCGTGATGCCGACCCCGGTCAAGTCATGCTAATTCCGCATCATACCGGCATTTTATTCGGTGATCTGAAACCCGGCAGCCAAGGCAGTGCTATTCAGTGGGACATCACTGACGACCATGGTCTGCGACCTGTCATGGAAATCTATTCCCATCACGGCCAAAGCGAAGTCTACAACCCACAACACCTGCTTGCCTATGAGTGGAACAGAATGCGCAATCCAGAACGCCGCGCCAATACCTCCGTGCCAGGACCGCATTATGCACAGAATTACTGGATGGCAGGACACCGTATTGGTGTCATTGGCTCCTCTGACGAACATAGCGGACAGGGTGGACGGCGCCACGGCGGAATCGCCGCTGTTTTTGCCGATTCATTATCCCGAAAGGATGTTTTTCAGGCCCTCCGAAACCGCCGCTGCTACGCCACGACCGGAGAAAGAATCCTGGTAGACTTTTCGGTCGACGGATTGCATATGGGTGAATGCGGAACACGTGCACCAGGTCGAGAACTCGAGATCATGGTGAAGGTCTGGGGAACGAACACCCTCTTGCGTGTTGAAATCCTGAGATACCGATTCGGTCTCGATCAAGCCTTTGTCCCAATCGTGTCTGTTGCCCCCAGACCGGAAAACCTTGACGCCGAGATTTCTTGCCAAGATCTTGTCGAGGGACCTTGCATGTATTATGCGCGCATCGTCCAGGAACCCATTGAATGGCCGGGCATGGCATGGACAAGCCCCATATGGATCGACGTAAAGTCCTGATAAGTGACCAGATGCGCTTGCTTGATCCTAAGCGAAACAGTTGACGCTGGAAAAATTACTTAATTCGTTTATTACTAAGAATATGCAGAAATTCCGTCTTTCACCAAAATGGTGAAAAGCCTATCCGTCGATGAACCTATATGGAGTGCGGGAGCGCCAGCTCCCGCTTTGCAAACTTCGTCAAGCCGTTGCACTTTATAACGCCTACTGGGGATACGCAGCCTGAACTAAAAACGTATCTATCCAACGAACATGCCTGTCCCGAAATGACCTCTTCGGAAATGCGGACAGATGATAATGTGTCAATGTCAAGCCGTTTTTAGAGATTTTTCGAGCGATTTTTGAAAAAAGATTTCAGAGTACGGTTTGTCATTCACAACTATG
>JBAXYW010000222.1:0-7319 GCA_041670605.1 Lentisphaeria bacterium | reverse complement strand
CCCCTTCGATACGATTTATATGCTGAAATATCATGGCTTTGCCATCCAGTCGACAGCGCGAGTTGATGAACTCGAAAAAGTTCGAGAAGCAATTTGTGTGCCGATGGCGCATCTGCTCGGATACGAAACCGTGGCTGCTCTTACCCAACGACAGGAACCCCTGATATTGGTCGGACGTTCTGAATTCCTACAGCAATTTGCTGCAAAAGGTATTTTCTTAACAGATTCACGCTTTGCAATACTGATTTTGAATTCCGGCAGTCCTGCCTCCAAAAAAGTCTATCTTCCCCTCTCAGACCTGCCGCCCCGCAATGAGGGTGGACGCAATTTTCTGGAAATTTGCCCCTTTACGGCGGTCATGCCGCGCATGGGAATCGATCAGGCTTTGCTCAACGATGCTTTCACGGAAATTCGCAAAGCACTCGATTTTTGGAAACAACGTTCGGGCAAGTTTTTCGCTGAATGCAACGATGCCGATGGAGATTGCGTTTTACTGTCACGCACTTTTGAGGGCAACTTGCTCGAAGTGATAATGGAAAATCTTGTGATCAGAAATATCCAGAAAACATTAACATTTTCTAAAGAGATAGAAAATTACAAGATCAGCAGTTCCTTTCCGCTCTACCCGAATTCAGTTGGAACGAATCAGATTTCAATCCGAGCGGCGGCAAACCGCGGCATCTGCTCAGTCATCGTACATCCAGCAAAACAATAAACAAGCATGAGGCCTTAGCACAAGACCGGAATCAATGTCACAAGTCTCTACATGCAGCAATTGATGCTTACCCTGACCAATACCACAAAGCCATCGACAAAAAGGAGTTGGACTTGAGTATTCATCCCAACGTCTTTTACAGCTGGCAGAAACTGTTTTCTCGAGACACATTCTGTACTATTATCCACCCGTTTCTTGTTTCTTGTAGAAAAATTCTGTAACACGTACATGTTCTAGAATTGGCCGGGGACGGGCTAAAGTTTGAATAACAAACAGGACCTTTGGCAAAAGTATCTTTCCAGTAAATTGTCCTAGAGAAAGCGTTGGGGTGTTTATCGACTGATTATAGGCAGGGTGTATTCCCCTGGGCAAGCCCAATCTTCAACGACCAAGCGGAGTAGCAGAGTAGCGTTTTTCACTTTATAGTATGAAAGGATGGCATTAGCAATTTTACAAGTTTATGAAGGATTTATCAATGTTGAAAAGAATTTTACTTATGGGGGGGATTATGGCACTGTTGTGGAGTAGTGACAGCTTGGCAGCGGAACTGGATTTTCGGGAAGCCCCGGAGAAATATTGGGATTTTTCCGAACTTTCTCAGGTGCCGCAGTTCCGGGAGTCTCCCTTTGCGGACAGCAAATGCGCAGGTTTGCGTGATCTCCTGATCACCGGAGCTGATGTCGATGGGAAAAGAGCGGAATTTTTCGCTTATGTGGGTTATCCGGACACTCCGGTTCCTTCCGGTGGATTTCCGGGCATCTTACTGATTCATGGCGGCGGCGGCACCGCCTATCCGCAATATATGAAACTCTGGCTGAATCAGGGCTATGCCGTATTGGCACTCGACTGGTATAACCAGAGACCTCTGTCAAAACCGGAAAAATTGACTGAGACGAACGTCGAACGAGCTCCATTGGAAGGTGGCAAACGTTCTCTTCATACCGTAAATATTGCGAATATGGTGCTGGCGCATTCTCTATTGCGGTCACTAGACAATGTGAACCCAGAAAAAACCGTCTTTGTTGGGCTGTCCTGGGGCAGCTGGTATGGCGCCATGGTAGCGGCTGTCGACCCAAGATTCCAAGGTGGCATCGAAATCTACTGTGGGGATGTCGTGAAAAATAAAGACAGCATGATCAATGGCCGTTTTCACCATGCGGTTAAAGTGCCTCTCTACTGGGTAGCGAGTACCAACGACCAGAATGTAACCCCGGCATCTCTTCAGAATGGCTTCAACGAATGTGCAAAACTGGAGAATAAATCACTGGTAATCCGCCTACCGCATTCGCATGTCGGATTCACCTTTCCCTCCTGTTTTCGCATGGCGGAATATTTCCTTAAAGGTGGAGTGGGTCTGCCAAAACTCGGTACAGCGCAAATCAACGGGAAAGGTATCCGTACTGATATTCTCGCCAAAGGAAAAGGAATTACCCATGCCATCCTTTGCTATACTGAAGATGCAAACGAACCTGTTACCCATAAACGATTGTGGAAAAGCATACCAGCCCAATTTGACGAAACCAGCGTCTGGGCCGAATTGCCGGAAAAAGTCTTTCAGTGTTTTCTCTCCGCCTACGATGAAAAATCACCATATAACGATCTCTGTGGTTCCACAAACTTGGTTGAATTCCCAATACCTGCACCAGTCGAAAAATAAAATTTCCAAGGCAACCTTACCATAGCGTGCAATTCCCAAAAGTTGATCGATAGGCATGGTTCAAAACAAGGTTATACTACTACATGTTAGCCAGTTTCTTGTTTTTTGTGTGGAAGAAATCCTGTAAGAGACTTATGTAAAACATTGGTACATGTACATTTGTAGTACATGCTTGCGTCCCGGTTTCGTAATTCAGCCATCAGACTACGTTTTGCCAGCGGGTTCACTCACCAGTTCCTGGGCACCTCCGTTTTTGAGATGAAACCGAACCGCGTTACTGGACGCCGGCGGTCTATAGCTTGCGCCGTTCAGCCCATTTTTCCGCTCCCTAAAGATTTTACCCTTGCTAGGAGGTCATTTCGGGACCGGTACGTTCGTCGGATGCGTACGTTTGTAGTTCAGGCTTAAGCCCGCTCCCCCGTCCCCGCCCCGAAAGTAGCCGGAGCTTCCAGCTCCGGATCCTCCCCGCTCTCGGACAAATCCGTCGGCTGCCGAGACCTCTGCGGCACCTACGCGATCCATGGGAACAGTGCTTGGATTTATTTGTGCACAGCTTGTATTTGTTTTTAATCAGTTTCTGTAAAGGTTGTTATAAAATTTTACACCCTTGACAGAGATCAGGAATTCTGAACATGCATCCAGCCCATGTGCGTAGTTCGGAGAAATTGGATATGTTAACTTCAGAGAACTGAATCTCCTTGTATTTACGCTTGGGGCATAGAACCTGTATTTGCGGTGAATCTTTGACTGAAAGCAAGAAGTGGACGATCCTTAGTGGAGACATAAGATGTGTTTCCTGGGAACGGAATTTCCGGGCTGTTTGTCTGGCATATTCTAGGCATCGAAGGCGACGACTTGGCTGATGGTCTCGGCATTGGCAAGGATCATAGCCAAACGGTCGAGTCCGATGGCGATACCTGCTGCACCCGGCAAGCCCAGCCAGAGGGCATTCATGAACGCTTGATCCATTGGGTAGAGCGGGCGTTTTTCTCTGCTGCGCAATTGTGCGCAAGCTTCGAAGCGTTGTTCCTGTTCCTGGGGGTTAACCAGTTCGCTGCAGGCATTTCCCAGTTCCAGGCCGCAGACATATAATTCCCAGCGTTCCACTTTTCCGGGGCTTCCGGGGATTGGGCGGCTGAGTCCGCTGCAGGCCAGGGGATATTCCGTCAATAAAGTGGGGCGTTCCAGACCGAGATGGGTCTCGATCTGCTCGACCAGCACTTGTTCAAAGGTGCCATCGGCAAGACAGGCATCCAGAGTTTGCCTGGCATACAGTCGAAACGCATCTTCTACCGTAATCTCTTCCCAAACGGCACCGAAATCAATATTTTTCCCCCGGAAGCGGCAGCGGGTGCTGCCCAGACAATCCAGCAGGACGCTTCTCAGCAGGGCTTCGGTATCTTGTTGGATATCCCGCCAGGAGCCGCCGAGCCGGTACCATTCCAACATTGTGAATTCAGGAAGATGGCGTTTGCCCTTTTCTCCTTGCCGGAAACAGGTCCCAATCTGATATATTTGCTCATATCCGGCAGCAAGGAGGCGTTTCATATGCAATTCGGGAGAAGTCCTCAGCCATTGTTCGCCGGAGGGTTCCGCCTCGATATAATCTTCTAGGGCCGGACTGGGCAGGCGTACCGGAGTTTCCACCGCCAAAAAACCGGTTTTCTCCAAGTAGTTCCGGATACTTGACAGCATTCTGGCGCGCAAAACCAGAGCCTGGCGCTTTTGGGATAATTCCCGTCGTTCCTCACTAGCAGCAGCAAGATCACGTTGAAAAGTTAAAAGGGACATGGCCATTTCATACAATCCATTCCTTTTTACACTGCCGGCAGCCACCTTGCCGGATTTTTTAATTGTTGCAGTTTTTCTGCTTCAATGCTTCGACATCAGCCTGCAGCTGTTTCAGTAGGGCATTGGTTTTATCAAGGCGCCCGAGATACAGTAGCTGTTTGGCAAATTCTCGTCGATCGACGGCTGGTGTTCCCATGACGATCGAACCCGGCGCCAGATTTTTTGATATTCCGGCCTGTCCCATAACAATGCTGCCATCGCCAATCTGCAAATGACCCGCAAGGCCGGCCTGTCCGGCAAGGATAACGCCATTGCCAAGCCTGCAACTGCCGGCGATCCCGACTTGCGCAACAATCATGCCGCATTCACCAACTTCGACATTATGGCCAATCTGAACCAGATTGTCAATTTTCGTGCCTTTCCGGATCCAAGTACGCCCGAACCGCGCCCTGTCAACACAGGAATTGGCGCCGATTTCCACGTCATCATCAATCTGGACAATGCCGACCTGCGGGATTTTCTGATGCCCGGCGGGGCCGGATTTGTAGCCAAAGCCATCCGCACCAATAACTACGCCAGGATGCAGAATCACCCGATTGCCCAGCAGACAGCGTTCCCGGATAACGACATTTGCATACAGCAGGCAGTCTGAACCAATCACGCATTTCCGACCGATATATACATTGGGCAAAATAATCGTATTTTCAGCGATCACAACATCGTCTTCTATGATGGCTCCTGCGCCGACATGTACGGACGCCGGCACCTGAGCACTGGCGCTGATCACTGCTGTGGGATGCCGCCCTGGGGAATAGTGTTCCGGCGGCGGTGTAAAAAGACTGATGACGGCATTAAAGGCATCGGACGGATTCGGACAGACAATCCAAGCCCGTCCCTCCGGCGGAGCCTGGTCAAAATCCGCCGGCACCAGAACCACACCGGCTTTCGACGGCAAAACCTGTTCGCGGTATTTTTCATTACCGAGAAATGCGACATCGCGTTCAGTGGCTTCGGAGAGCGAAGCGACTCCTTGAAGAGTATGTGCACAAGTCCCGGTGAGACTTCCAGCAATCAGTTCAGCGATTTGCAGGGCAGTTTTTTCCAGCAGCATAGAGAGACTCCTATCATTCCAAGAGGTTATTGAGCTGCTGCCGGGTCCTCAGCGTTTTCCGAAGCCTTCTTTTTCAGTGCGTCGACTTTATTTTTCGCTTCCTGCAGTTCGCTTTCATGGCCACGATTGATATAAGTGACAATATCATCGGTGATTTCTTGGTCGACCGGATAGACCATCAACATCGGCACCCGGTTCAGAGAACGTCCGGAAACTTCATACACATGCGTAAAGCTTTTTTCCCCTGCATACAGTTTTACCTGATCCGTCAAGTCCTTGATCAAGCCTTCCTCTACCGTAGCACGAGTACTCTGCAGACCCTGCATTCCTTCTTGGCGGAACTTCATCAACTCATCTCTTTTAACCTGCAGACGTTCCATCAAAACACCGAGTTTGCGGCGACTGTCGTCGCGGGCTTCCTGACTCAAAAGCTCATTTTTCATGTCCGATTCCGCTCGTTGCGCTTCCTTCAGAGAATTCTGATATTCAGTGCGCATGACCGAATGGCGTTCCTCATAATTCATTTTTTGCAGTTCAAACTGGTAGTTTTCTTGAATCGTTTTGTAGTAGTTTTCAAAAACTTTCTCCATATTCAGATAAGCGACTTTATCAGCGGCCTGCAAAGCAATAAGAGAGCACAGCACTAAAGCGACAGTAAACAGACGGGTTTTCATTCATTTCTCCTGCTTGATAATCTTCTTTTACGACAATGATAAAGAGGTGATAAAAAATACATCCGAAAAACGACATTACAACTGCAGAACCGGGAAAAGAGTGCTTCTATTAGCGGGTCATTTGCTTGATACGATGGTGCCTCCAAACATTCCTAAGATCAACTTCGCTGGTTTTTCAGGCAGTCCGGATTCACCAAGTTGAGAGGTTTTCCTTGCAGAAATCCCCGGATATTTGCGAAGGTGATGTCGAGCAAACGCCGGCGGGACTTCAGACCTGCCCAGGCGACATGGGGAGTAATCAGGCAGTTTTTGGCCGCCAGCAACGGATTGTCTGCGGGAGGCGGTTCGACTGAAAGGACATCCAGTGCGGCGCCGGCGAGTCGTCCGCTGTTCAGAGCTTCGGCAACGGCAGCTTCATCCAGCAACCCGCCTCTGGCAGTATTGAGTAGATACGCTCCTGTTTTCATCTGTGAAAGAGTCTGCGCATTAATCATGCGAGTCGTATCGGGCGTTTGCGGACAATGCAGGGAAATGACATCACTTTCCGCCAAGACCGTCGTCAATTCGGTAAAGCGGACATCCGTGTCTGATTTTATTGTCCGGCTGTGCACCAGTACTTTCATGCCAAACGCTTTGGCGATCGAGGCCACGGAACGGCCAATCTCTCCATAGCCGATGATCCCCAGCGTCAATCCCTCCAATTCTCGGATCGGATCGAGAAAAAACGTGAAATCTTTCGCTCCGCACCAGGCTCCATCTGCCACGGCCTGGGCATATTGTCCGGTATGATTCAGCAGTTGCAAAAGTACAGCAAAGACATGCTGGGTGACCGAGGCCGTCGAATAATTCGGGACATTACAGAGCAGAATTCCTCGTTCTGTGGCCGTTTTGATATCCACCACGTTATATCCGGTTGCCAAAACCGAGATCAGCTTCAGGTTTGGCAATTGCTCCAGAATCTCCCGGGATAATTCGACCTTGTCGGTCAGGACAATGTCGGCTTGGGCAGTGCGTTCGAGGACATCTGAGGTAGATTCGCTGCGTTCCCAGATCGTACAATGCCCCAATTCTTCCAAGGGAGCCCAGCTATATTCTCCGGGATTAGCCACATAGGCGTCCAGAATCACGATTTCAGGTTTATGCGGATCGGACATCTCTGGACTCCTCACACTCGTTTAACGGCGGGTTTCTGCACCGGATTTGCCAAAATTAGCTGACAGGCATACAAGCCAGTTTGCACTATTAATATAGCTTCTTCACCATAATTTGTGGGTGAAAATTAGAAAAGATTGATTTCATAATTCTTATTTTCAAGGACTTAGAACTTTTTTGCATCACCAAAAATTGGACTCTGAATTTTTTGGGTGTTTT
>JBAXYW010000221.1:0-7334 GCA_041670605.1 Lentisphaeria bacterium | reverse complement strand
GCGAGCTTTAGCTCGGGCTTGTAGTACAGACTTTAGTCTGCGTCAAAAGCGAGCTTTAGCTCGGGCTTGTAGTACAGACTTTAGTCTGCGTCAAAAGCGAGCTTTAGCTCGGGCTTGTAGTACCTTCGGCCTGCATGGCTCTGGTAGGCATTATGGAGTGCGACGGCTTGACGAAGTTTGCAAAGCGGGAGCTGCGCTCCCGCACTCCATATGAATCCGGGCAGGTAGTACCTTCAGGTTGCCGTTCCACGTTCGCAAGCGTGCGCCAACCGAAAGGCAGATAAAACCGTTTCCTGTTCTCCGTCTGTAGCGACGTTTGTAGTTCTATCAATTGGGGGAAGTGTTCAATGTCTCACCAAATTTTCTGTTTTTTTCTTCTGTTAGCGGCGGTTCTACTTCTGCCGTTCGCCGTTGCTAACGAACCCTCCTACCGGGAATTGCATATTCCGGAAGAGGAATTGCCGCTATTGCTGGAAAGCTGGCCGGAAGCCATGCTGCTTTCCCGTCAGGAATTCGCCGCCCTGCTCGAACAAAACCGGCAACAGAGCGAGGAAATCTCTCCCCAGGCTCTTGCTTTCTCCAGGTTGGACTGCGCCATCACCGTATTGGAAAACCGGGCTTTTCTGGATATTACGCTGGAACTGACAGTTCTTCGCGATGGCTGGCAGTTTCTGGTATTAGGCGGCAGCGGGATTGGCTGGCAGCAAGTGAATCACCGAGATCGCTCCGCCTTTTGCAGCCTTGGGGAGCATGGCGAGCTTCTGGTGCAACTGGAAAAAGGAACACATCAGTTGCACCTGCGTGGCGAGACCCCGGTAAGTAGCGATGCAACAAAACGGCAACTCGTCTTTGAATTGCCAAAAGCCGCCACCGGTTCACTTCAACTTGAGGTTCCTGGCGATGTCGTTTTGCATTCCGGGCCGGCGCAACTGTCCCGCCACTTTAATCCCGAGACGCGCAGCACCCGCTTTCGCCTGTTACCCTCTTCCGGCAGGCTCGAACTGACGCTGTCACTGAACAATCGCTTCGAACAGAATGAACGGCTGCTATTGGCGGAATCCCAGCTGCTATGCTATTTATCCGAAAACGAAGAACGCCTGGAAGCCGAAGTCGAGCTACAGATACTGCATCACCCCCTGCCGGAACTCCGACTGCAAATCTCCCCCGAATATGAAATTCTTGCAGTGCATGCAGAACAAGGCTTGATCGCTTCCTGGGAAATACAAAAAGTCGGCGTGTTGGCCGTGCAATTCCAAAAACCACAAAGCGGGAAAATCAGCCTGAAGATTTTTGCCAGCCGCCGGGATTGTCCTCGCCCGGCAGCTTGGGTCTTTCCGGACTTTCACCCCCTGGATTGCTTTTCCGCCAGCACCAGCGCCGTCCTGCTCAAACACCCCCAGCTGCGGCTGGACAAATTACGCGGCGAAAACTTACAATTTGTTTCCCGGCAGAACCGCTCGCTGCCAGCTTGGCTCGCTGCCAGACCGGACTTTGAATATACGGCTTCTTTTGTTGCACCAGGTGCGTTCAGACTCCAAGCCGAAAGCATCCGAAAGGCTGAAGCCGAACTGGAAGCCTCGCTGCAGAACACCTGGATCCTTTGTGAAAAACAACAGGAACTGCAGTTGCAACTGACCCTGACCGCAAAAGTCGAAGACCTCTTTGAGCTGGAACTGATTCTGCCCGGCGACTGGCAGAAAGCAGAACCGCCGCCCATCCACCTGCAAAAGCAAACCGCCACTACGCGGATTCTGCCACGTCCGGACTTCACGCTGGAAGCTTCCGGCAGAGACAAAGGGCACTTTCTGCTGCGTTTTCCGAATGCCCTCAAGAGTGGGCAGACCGTCACGCTTCCCTTGGCCTTCACAGCTGTTCCGGAAAACTGGTTCCGCTCCTGGGATCAGCCCCGCACCCTGCAGTCTCCGGTTCTCCGTTTGGACACGGTGCGTTGGCGGGGCGGGGTTCTGCAAATACAGTTGCAGGACGACCTCCAGGGCAAACTGTTGAACTCAGAAAAATGCAGCCCCATCCAACAGGCTTCCTCCGGACTACAAGCCTTTGCCTTCCACTTTCCTGACGAGCCGGGTCAAGCGACATTCGAAGTCCAAAAAATTCTCGCACGACTTAGTGCAGAAACCTATTCGTATTACAAAGTCGACCGGGATCATCTGAAAGTCTGCCATGAGATCACTTGGCAGATCAGCGATGCCGCATTGCGTCAGCTGAGCTTCGAGCTGCCAGCTTGGCTGCCGGAGGCCATCTCCATCAACGGCGAAACCGGGCAAATTTGCGAATATTCCTGTATCCGGAAAGAAAAACTCAAGCATTTCACGGTTCTTCTGAATCGGGAAGCTGCTGGCAGAGAACGATTGGTCATCCGATATCAAATTCCACAGCCCGCCAATGGCCAACGCCTGCTACTGCCGGCTCTCAGCGCCGTACAGGCGCAACCCTTTTCCGGACGCATTGCTATCGAAGGGCAGGCAGACCTGGAGGTGCAAATTTTCCAGGCTCCCCGGAAAATTGATTCTGGCGAGCTGGCAACGGTTCTCAACAAGCCCGGGCGACACTTGTTAGGCGTCTTTGCCTTTATGGGCAATCCCCCACCGGTAGAATTGCTCAGCAAGCCGCAGGATTCCACTTCGTTACCGGCCTGTCTGGCCGAGCAAGCAGAAGCCGTGCTGCTGTTTTCTCCAGCTAGCCCACGACAAATCTCCGTCCTATATACCTTGCAGACCAATCTGCCGGCTCTGGGCATCCGGTTGCCTGACAAAGCCTCGCTCTGGTCAGCCACACTGGATAACAAACCCGCCATCCTGCTGCAACAGGAACAAGATTTCCTGTTGCAGTTTACTTCGGACAAGTCCGAAAGCAAACGCAAACTGCTACTGGTCTTTGAGCTCCCGGCAAAGAAGATCACCAGGTTTGGTAGCACTACTGGCCAGCTTCCGGAATTGTTCTATCAACAGCCCAGGCTTGGCCGGAAATCCGTCCCGGTCGCCAATGTGCGCTGGACAATTCATTATCCCGGAAATTATCAGCCGCTGGCCTGTTTTGGGGATGTCACTCCAAGACAAACACTAAGTAGTCCGGCTGCTGCGCCCCAGTTGGGCAAACTCCTGTACCACTGGGCCGGTGAAATCACACCGGCACATGGCTGCGCAGGACTGTTTTTCAACTCGCTATCCGGCGCACGCCAGAAAGCCATGTTGATACAGCGCAGCAAAATGGCCTCAATGTCAGCCATCGACACAGATTATGTGCTCGAAGAAACCCAAACGGATACGGATGGCGGCATGGACATGACAAAAGACGTTCATTCCCGTAAAATGCGTCCCGGCACTGCGGCGGACAAGTCAGGCGCAAAGGGCAAAATTCAGATTGCAGCTTACCGCAGCCTTGACATCAACCTAGTACGCAACGGGAAAGCGCTGCATCTGGATGCGCTGGCCGGTGACAGCCCTTTCCGACTGCTGATGGTTGACCTACAAGCCTGGAACGCACTGCGGCGAGTCGCTGTGCTGTTGATTTTTGTACTGGGCTTCCTTCCTTGCATGAGCAGCTGGTCACGCCGGCTCACTTATATTGCCTTCCTGCTGCTGGGGAGCAGCTTGCTGCCCCTGTTGCCAGGCCTGGAAATGTGCACTTCTCTGTTGAACTCCTTCTTTTACAGTGCCCTTTCCCTGCTGCTGCTTTATCTGCTGCTGGCCGCCGGCAAAAAACTCCACGCTTGTTCCAAAGCTTCTGCGCTGTTGCTTTTTGCTGCACTGCTTTCGAGTGCAGTGCACGCTCAGCCAATTTTGCCGGAAAAAGTTTCCGATGAACCGCCGCTGTACCGCATTCAGAATTTTCAGCCACTTCCCATTCCGTTGCCTGCCGACGCAGTCATCGTACCCTATTCCGGCCAACAACAGGGCAACCGGGTATTACTTCCCTTTGAATTTTATCGCAAATTGCAAAAAGGCGCCGGTATCACGACTCCGCAAACACCACCGTTCTTGATGTCCGGAATCCAATACCAGTGCCAGATGGGGGACAGTCAGGCCGAACATCTCAGTTTTGAAGGACATTTCCGCGTCAGCATACTAAAATCCGGTCCCATCCTGCTGCCTGAGCTGCCTTTTTCAGGAATGATTGTCGAAGAATTGCAAATCAACGGTAAAGCCGGGGGACGCATCTGGCAGGAAGAAAATGACAAAAAACAGTACCTTCGCTTGGCCTTGAGTGAACCTGGAGAATACAACATCTCTCTGAAACTCTGCTGCCCCATCCGTAAACACGGCGGCTGGCGCGGCGTAAAAGCCTGCCTGCCAGCAAGCGGAGCCTCCCAGCTGCTACTGACCGAGCTACCAAAAAACACGGCCTTGTCATTTGACTCCGGCACCGGGCTCTGTACACTGCGGACAGAAGGAAAGACTCCCAGCACTTTTGCTCTTCATCAGAATGCCTTCTCACTGCAATGGCGCCCCGAAACCGGCCCGGCTGAAATCGACCGCACGCTGACCGTTGATTCGATCATCGCACTCTCACTAAACGCTCAGCAACAGCAAATCTTCTGGGAACCCGCCTTCTCCTTCAGTGACCAGGGCCGAAGCGTTTTCGACTTGGAAATCCCCCGCGACTGGCAAGTACAAGAAATCGTCGGCAACAATGTCCGCGGCTGGGAAAAACGCGTCGATGGAGAGCGGCAAACGATTTCTGTGCATCTGTTTCAACCCGCTGAAAACAAAGAAAAATTCCAGCTCATCCTGCTGGCAAAGATCCTGTCGGATCTCTCCGCCGCCAGCGATTTCACTTTCCCGGCATTAACGGTGCCGACGGCGGCCAGACATCAGGCCGTTCTACTGCTGGATAGCCCCACTGCCTTTATGATCCGCAGCGAAAACAACGGGGGCAGCCGCCGGACCGACGTGGAAACTCAACTGCAACGATTGCTAACCGCTTTCCCAAGCCTGCAGGCTTCTTTCCGCGCCTTCGAGGCTTGGGAAAGCCCGACTCAGCCCCTGCAATTACTGCTGCACCTGCTGCCGCAACAACGTGCGCAGGAAGCCCGCCTCCAGCTATTGCAAACCATCACTCCAGACGCTATCCTGGCAGAAGGCTGTTTTATCATCAAAACCGGGCTACCGGCAAGCGTCAAACAAAGCATCCTGCTGCCAAAAAACTTCGAATTGCTCAACCTGCATGCAGCCGATCTGCTGGACTGGCAGATTGATCCGCAGAATCCACAGCTTGTACTGCTGCGTTTTGACGGTACTGCACGGCTCGAGCACAAGATCCTCTTCCGGGGACGCGCCCGGCAGAATTGCCAGCCGGGAATGAGCCTGCCGATTCTCGCCTTTGAGCTGCAAAATACGCTGGTGCAGCACAGCGATCTCGTCATCCAGACTTGGGAACCATGGCAACTCAGGCAACAACAGCTGCAGAATCTGGAAAGCGCCCTGCTCCAGGATTTTGCTTCCTGGCTGCGCCAACGCTCGCCCAGTTGCCTGGCCTTCCGCAGCCGGGACAAAACGTATTCCGGCTCGCTCGAAATCAGCCCCCGAAAACAGAAAATTTCAGGAACGGCCTTGTTGAGCTGTAAGTTCACGGAAAAAGCTCTGGAAGAGACCCTGCTTTTCGATCTGCAGGCGGAAGGCGGAATAGGCGAATTCTCCTTCCAAGTGCCGGAATACTGGCACAACGCGCGCCCGCAACAGCCCTTCCTGCGTTCCTATGAAACGGCAATCGTTGAAACTGAGGGAGAACGCCAGGTGGCCTTCACCCTGTATTTTCAGACGGCTCTATCCGGGCAGCTGCGCATTCTGCTGCAGCAGGATCGTCAGCCAAAAACGGAGACTCCAGTTCGCCTGCCGCTTTGCGATTGGCCGCTCACTACCTGCCTGCTGCTGGAAAATTCAGGACGGGATGAAGTCGCCGCCGAACAACTACTCGGCCTGAATGAATGGAATATGCAGGCGGCTCTGCCAGACTTTTTACGCGGTCTGCTGAGAGGTCCGAACCGCCAGGCCTGGCTGGCCAGCGAAAGCCCCGCCGGCCTGACTTTCCGTATGCAGGAACGCCAGGCGGTCGAAACTGCCGGTGCTCGCATCGGACTTTCCAGCACCCTGCTGCTGCTGGATACCGCTGGCAATTGCCGAGCCGAACAAATCTTCCACATCGACAACCGTACGGAGCAATACCTGGAATTAGAGCTTCCCACGGGTAGTGAACTCTGGACTGCTAAAGTCGCAGGAGAACTGGTCAAACCAATCCGCCATTCGAAAAATATTTCTCAACGTCTTCTGCTGCCTCTGGTGAAAACGGCAGAGGGCGATCTGGATTATCAGATCATCCTGACCTATTCAGCCCATCTGGCGCGACCAGGTTTTGCCAAGCGTCGTGACTTCCCCTTTATTAAAGCGGCAAATATCAATGTCGAACGCAGCCTGGTGGAGCTTCGCCTGCCCAGAGAACAGAGCTGGTTTGATTTCGGCGGCAACCTTGGCAAGGAGGTCAACCGGGAAAATTATCTCAGCAGCCAGCTCGCATACCAGAATCAACAGGCTCAGCGACTGCAACAGGCGCTGCAAAGCAGCAATGTCTTCTCACAACAACGCGCTTTCAGCAATATCAGTAAACTCGATGCCGCCCTGCAAAAAAATGTAGCGGAAGTATCGGCCTTCAATCAGAAAAATGCAGTCCTTCAGGGAGCGCAGCAGCAGCTTCAGCAATTGCAGCAGCAGGTTGAATTGACACAAACCAGCATTCAGGCCAGTGAAAATACGCGAGAACAACTCTTCCGCTATAACCAACAACAAACACCAACAGATAAATCCCCAGAAGAACAGAACAACTGGAACCCCGAGGACTTCAAAAATCCAGAAATATTGCTCGATAAAATAGACTCATCAGGCCTTACCTTGGGAAAAGACAATGCCTTGAAAATTGTAAAAAAGGAGCGCAACCAACCAGCGCCGGTGGCAGCCCCGGCTCCCTCCGCCATAAGAAGCAGTGAGGATAGCCTCGGTAGAGTTGCAGTGGAGCAAAGGCAAATCGCGAAACCCTCCAAAGAAAAGCTTGAAGAAGAAAAACGCTGGGAGCCCGAGCTTGATATCGCCGCCGCCGCTTCGCCTGCTGCGGCAGCGCTGAATCAGGCCAGTCTCGAACTGCAGCTGCCGCCGCAGGATCCGCAACGCTGGCAGATATTGCATTTCTCCAGCCCACGCGGTGTAGAACGACTCTACGGACGCAGCATCCCCCGAAAAACTCTGAATGCCTGGCTGAATCTGTCGTACACCCTGTTGATCAGTGTACTGATCCTGGCGGCGGCAGCCATCTTCAGCAAACACGGC
>JBAXYW010000220.1:0-7346 GCA_041670605.1 Lentisphaeria bacterium | reverse complement strand
CGGCCTCATCTTAGCCCCGGGCAACGCCCGGGGTAGGCGTGTAGTTTGTAAATAGTGCCCTGTAGGGGCACCTCAATGATTCGTTTCACACCCCGATATATTTTAAGTTAGCGCCAATAGGCGTCCTCGCCGGCAACCCGGATCTTGGTTCGTTGGCGTCCTAAAAACAGAGGCGTCAAAGTCGGAATTTATGGTTCTTCAACGATTTGTTCAAATGAGATCGTATGCTGTTTAAAACAAATCGTTGAAGGGGCGAATTTATTGGGGCATGTGGGACAGCATAAGGCAAAACCTGGTGTGAAGGAATGGTGGTGAAGAATCCAAACAAGAAGAAAAGCTGTGGGACAGCAGCTGGAACATCATAAAACTGGAAAATGAGTGCAGAATTCCAGTTGAGTAGAAGAAAGCAAAAAAACAAAAATGGGTTATAGCAAGAAAATAGTTAATTAAGGAGAAAAATTGGATTGGATATGCCAGTTTTTGAAGCCTATGGGATGACTGTTTTCTTTTGCTGCTTTTTTCTGTCCTGCCCGTGGGGTGTTCACGTAGGATGTAGTCCGAAAACAGATGGCAAGTGATCCGGAGCGGAATCATCCTCACGACACTTCCGCTTAACGGCAGGTTATCTCCTTGATGCGAATCACTTGCTGTATCGGAATACGTTTGTTGAGCAGCAGAGCCTTGGCCGGTGCGGCAAAGCCGATCCCCGTCAGAGTCAACGGATATTGCAGTTGAGTGATATCACCGGACCACTCATTAGCAAAACCGGTGCTGGTGGGAATAATCGGGGATTTCTCCGAAAGCGGGAAGGCAATATGATACCAGCCGTCAAAGTTGATGCAGCGGCGTCCTTCATAATCGGAAATATCGGCATTTGCACTGCGGCCTGCCGAGAGTAGGCGCCTGCCAGTGGCGTCGGTAAACTCCCAGAAAATCTGTCCCCAGCCGGAATTGCCTTTAACCCAGAGGCCGCAGGTGTCGGGTTTTCCAGATAATTGCACGGGATCTTTCAGGCGGATGACAGCGTATTCCTGGAAAGGGGCCGGTAGATTGTCCAGGTTTTGGATTTCCAATTCCAAGCAGATCCCTTTTTCCTGATCTTTGACGGTCCGCAGTTCCGCCTTGCCTTTTTTCAGGTAAGGCAACCAGACTTGCCCCGGTTTGACTTCCAGAAATGGATCCGCTTCTGCGACGATTTCCCAATCTGCGGCCATCCTGGCCGTTTTGATAACTCGGAAATCGCGCAAGGAGACTTCGGGCGTATACGTCTGTTTCCCTATGGAAATCTTTTTTACCGGAGTAGGAGTCCAGAGATATTGAGCCGCTTCGGAAGCCATTATACGACCTCGGAATGCAAGGGGGCGCCCATAAAAATCCACGTTGCTGATCCGCTTGTCCGGCCACAGAAAATTCAATTTTTCCAGGATCCCGCCGCCGAAATCGAATTTCAGCGAGGCGGTACCCCTGGAAGTCCAGACCGCATAGGCAAAGGTCCTGTCCGGGCGACTGAATTCAAGGGCGAAGACTGAATTGGATCCCGTGGGGACGCTACGGATCAGTTTGCCACGGTCCAACATGCGGGTCAGCGTGGCCACGCCGACGTAGGCTTTTTTGGGGTAAAGATAGGGTACCCGCTGGCACAGCCCACTGCCTCCCCAGAAGGAGTGATAGTAATTATTGGCCACATCATACATCAGCGCAACATTGATATCTGGAAAATTCCAAGCATGCATGACGAGCATATCCCGCACATACCAGTATGCCTGCAATTCATCCCCAATCAGGCTTTCCAGACGGTAATTGCTTTCAAAACAGCTGGTCGGTTTCCAATCATAACCATAGTGCTGAGCCGCCAGCTGCATCAGTTCACAGGCCTGCAGTGATCCTTCCCATTGCCTTTCGGGCAGTGCATTGCGGCTGACGACTTCCATGCCCAGATTATCGCCCAGTTCTTTGGGGAAATTGCGCCGGAAGAGTTCGGCGACCAGTTCACTGCAAGAAAGGGAATTGCCGATCATAATGCGCAGTTCTGGTTTTGTCCGCCGGACGATTTCAGCGTAGCGTTTCGCCTTGGCAAAGCGCTCATCTGCCCCATCCCATTCTTTTTCCGGGGCCGGGTCGCCCAACACTTCCGGCGCAATCTGGTATCCCCATTTGGCACTTTCATGAAAAATCATTGCGTTACTGCAGCTTGGAAACGCTTCCATCCAGGTACGCAGCTCTTTTTCGATGAGGGCATTGGTAACTGCTGGGTCGCTTTCGGTGTCGAACATTGTAAATGCCCTGCGCCAGAATCCGAAGGTCGTGGCTGTCATTTTCCATTTTGCTAATCCGGCTTCAGTGTATAAAGGATTATCCGGGCGCAGCGAATTTGATTTGCGGATGCCGGCCTTGAGGTAGAGCGGCCCGATCAATTCGGGATCACCGGAGACATGGTGAGCCCCGGTAAACCACCAGGATCCATAGGGGCTTTGCGCGGGGGTCGCTTCCCGGGTATCTTTTCCAAGTAAGGCAAAGGAAGCAAGGTGAGAAATCTTCACCTGACCTTGATCCAGAAGTTCGATGTTGATTTCATAGTAACCGGGTAATGGCTGCTGCAGAGAAATCCGGTTTTCTGCTTCCGGTTTACGGTAGTCCTGAGTAACGATTTCACCTTCCGGATTCCGGATCGTCCAACGCAGTTGATATTGTCCCGGGAGTTGAGCCTTGAAATCAACCAGCAGTTCAGGAATCTCCTGATTATGGAAAATATTGCCGGGCTGCAGAGGACGGACGAACATTTCAGCGCCTGCTTTTTCCAGAGTGACGCCGAAGACGTGCAGCGAACTGGGCGTCGCCGGATCGGGTTTCATCCGGGAATCGCCAAAAGGATGACGGATTTTGAGCAAAGGACCGGTCAGCTCAAAATCAAGATATTGGCCCGGCATTTTGCTGCCATATTGATCGTAATTGAGCAAATCCTGAAGTTGTCCGGAGGCCAGAGGAAGATGCGCCAGATAAAGGGATTGGCGTTTTCCATTCACGACGCAACTGCCGACTTTCAATGCGTTTTCCGGCGAGAATTCATAGGGGGTATGAGCCATTCGCGTGATGGCTCTGCCATTCCACTGGCCACCGCGGGAAAACCGGGTCAGGCGGGCGGTCATGGCCGCTTTTTTCTGAGCCTCTTCAGCAACGCCAAATAGTATCCACGCTGCGCGATAAAAACAGCCCGGTACGGAAAATAGATAGGAGTCCGGGTCGTTATCCATGGCATAGCGCCGAATGTAATCCGCATAGTTCTCTGCCCTATTTCGGGACAAAGCAAAATTCGCTTCAGAAAATTCCATCGGAACTGGCAGCAGCCGCTGTTCAACCTGGCATTCACTCACTTGCCACTTGTCAGAGTTGTTTTTCCTTGTGGTATACAGCGGAACAAAGCGGGCGGCTTCCTGCTGTTGCTGGAACAGTACGGCTTCGCCGACACAAATCGCACTGTCCAGCTGCACTGTCTTTAGCGGAGATGCGGAAGAAAGGCACCCACCATAATACCCTTCATACCATATTTCTGCTCCTCCAGCAACTCGCACAACGTCCAAACGACCGATGTGTTGCAGTGGATTGGGCAGCTGATCCCATTGCTCCACCAACTCGGGAATTTTCGCCGCCGGCAGAATCTCCAGATTCGGACGGATATAACAATGAATTCCGGTTTTACTCAATGAGATTCCGCTTAACGGTAATTCCCTTGGCTGAGCAGGCTGTTGCGAAGCATCTTTGCCGCTGGCTGCAGCAGGAGTATATTTCTGTAAGAAGGTCGAAAAGGTCAGTTTTGTTCGGGAACCGTCTTGCCAATGCAGGATCAGATTCCGCAGTTCCTCCCCCAGACGCACGTTCTGACGGAGATGATCGGTTTTGCCAGACAGATCAAAACTCTTTCGTTGCGGCGGCAGATTCCCATTTTTGGATTCGAACTGGACGTTGCGTACTCCGATTAGCTGACCCGAAGTTTTTCCGCTGCAAAAAATCGCTGGAGAGGCAAACCGTGTTCCGGGGTACCAGGCGTTCCGTATATCTCCTGGTCGCGCGCCTTTCAGCGTGGCGGCAAGAGGCGTCCACTCTTCGGACAGGTGTTTTGCAAAAGCAACGGCATAGAGGTATGGCGAGCCCCCGCTTTGGTGGGCTCGGATCGGAGTCCCTTTTTTTGCATCCCTGCCGATGGGCTCACTCAGAATCAATTCATGAGTCCCGTTTTCCAGTTTTCGGATGTTCTGTACTTTTGCCTTAGAGTTGATGGTAAAGTTCGGCAGGTCGGCATATTGCGGAAGGGTATGGAAAGCGATTAGGCAGCCGGACACATATTGTGAACCATCGCGAACTTGGATTACCGTGTCAGTGGCAGTGCAGTCAGCGCTTAATTCACTTTCTGAATTTGCAATGGGATTGACGTGTTGGGGATAGATTCGACGCATATTCTGGTCGTAGCAGATCAGTCCAAAGAAGAACGCCGCATCCTCGGGAGCCCCTTTTTGACGCCGAAATTCACCGCTGAAGGTCGATTCTGCGCTGAGATCAATATCGATCGGGTCGGTGGAGCGGATCAGATCACCCGGACGCTGCAGAATCAGCTCTCCTTCTTTGCCCGCTGCCAACCCAGGACGAGCCCCTCCCCAATCGGCAAGGTGATGAAAGAGAATGATTTCCCCAAGTTGTTCAGCTGACAAAAAACCGGCTAACAGGAAGATCACTGCGCTCGCGAAGAAAATTCGGCTCAGAAATTTTTGCATGGTTTTTTTCTTTAGTTGCTGGATCTGTCAAAGATATAAAATCATCTTTATTATAATTTTGCTTTATAAAGAAACAAGCCCGTTTTCTGTCATTTTTTAAACACCCATGATCGGCAAATTCATCACTTCATGAACACCCAAAGGCAGATGGGAGTCTAAAAACGACAAGCCGAAGGCTTGTAATTCCATCCTGATTTCTTGGCCAAAATTGGCGTCTGCCATTGCGGCATGAATCAGGGAAGTCGAAAACACCAAATGCTTGATGCCGGCTGCCGCTAATTCCTCTAGAGCAAAACGCCGCAACTTTCCATCCAAACCGTTAAAATTAAAATTGTGTGTAACAGCGATAGTTTTCATTAGCAAATCTTTTATTGACCCTCCTCCAGTACGACTAGAGGTGTATTGCTTAGCGGATCAATTGCTACTTTCCACTGGATATCTTTCCAAGTCCAGTTTATTATTCTTCTTTTTTCCTGGTCTGAACGAGGCTCTAAAGCATCAGAAATTGTAGTGATTAGTGGCCTTGTATTGATTTGTCCTGCCAGCGAGATCGCCCAGAGATGCACAAGAATGCGTTGTTCCTGAAAGTCGGGTTCACCAGAAGTCAAGGTCAGGTTCCAGTCTATCCCATTTGTCGCATTGGCTCGCAGTTCCGGTTTTTTCTCTTTTTGTAAGGGTATAAAATGCACGCTCAGGTCTCGTTCCGGATAGCGGAGCAGCAATTGCGAACCACCCTCCTGGCAAATCTCGGTAACCGGCGTTGTCGCCTCGACCAGTCGGAAACGATCGGTAATCGATTCCCAGCTCGCAGGAATTTGCCGAATCAAGCGCAGAATCAGTACGCCCGTCCCGCGTTGTAATGTATAGGTGTATCCGCATAGCGGTGGCTTTACAGTTTCAGTCAGTGCTTTCGGGATATGTGCTGGCGGGCCGCCGTTGGCTGGATGTGCGCGTCGGACTCCCTTTTCGACGGTTTCCCACTGCAAGAATCCCCAATCCGAGTCAGCTCGGCTGAAAGCCACGGGAAAACACTGCCATGAAAGCCCCCAGCTCGGATACTCTGCCGACGGCATGATCGGGAAATGAGACATGCTTCCCAAACGGATATCATTTTCCACTCGCGCTGTCGCAATCGCTCCTGCGAAGCAGGGAATTTGTAGATCGCGTTGTCGTTTCAGGCGTTTTGGCATTACTTCGTGCCAGCCCAGTTTATACAGCAAGTTTCCCAGCTGAGGCATATTGCCAAAGTTTTGTTCTGTTTCCTGGCTAGGCTTGATGCTGTCTCGATAGTTCAGATGTGTCTTCACTTGCTGGAACGCATACGAGCGCAATGCTGGAACGCGCGGGCCGCCATCGAAGCTATCCTCGATATTCAGCAAATCTTGGCTCAGTAGCAGGTAGGATTGGCGTATATCTTCAGGCAATTGTTTCGCAAGCATGAGCAAAACGGAAAGTTCATTCAAGCACACACTCGCATAGCCGTCACTCAAATGCTCACCCCAACCCCAGTGATTTTTCATCCAATAAGCCGCTGCTTTTCGCATCTGCTCGGCCATAAAAGCATTTTCATCCACCTTATCCATAATTTCTAATAACAGCCATCCGCATACCAGATCCCCCAGATATTTATTAGGATAGTGATACGATGCGTGGGCAACAGCATTTTGGAACCACAGATCCAGGCCTGACAAAATTTCATCGAGCAATTTGCGACAATTATCATCCAACTGGTCATAAAAGCGAACCCGCAAAACGATTAGGCTTAGTCCGGTAAAGAACGCTGCATTAGTATCAACGGGACGAACTTCTTCCCTGTACCACAGCATGCAACCGCGCAAGTCGTCATGTTCCATCCATTGCATATCCCGCAAGGTTAACAGCACCCGCTCGACTTCAATTTCTTCCAAAGCCTCCGCTTCGGCTGCTGCCAGCAAGCGGCTTGCCCCATTTGGGCCTGCATGCACCGTTTCCAGATGTTTTGTCGTGATTGTATGGCCCGGGCCATTATTAGACCACAAGCCGATCTTGCTATTCCAGTTTTCTTTCCAGTTCATAGTGTCTTCTTTCTGCCGTTTAGCTATGTTGTGCGCCGCACCAAGGCATAGTCCGCCCTTCCCAGGCAGTCTATTTTTCTTCCAATTTCAGATGCAGCTCCACGACATTTTTTGCTGCCGCCAATGCCGGCGCATTGAACTTGCGCCTGGCTGCTTGTTCGCCTTCTCCGAAAAAGGCTGAGTCGCGGCCATTTTCAAGGAGTGCCTCTGGATGGTTCACGAATCCTTCGATAACTCCGATGCATGAGGGGACGAAACGACCTTGAGGAGTTTCTATGTTAGACGCCTTTTAAAAGTTCCGGTTTTTCTGCCATCTAAAAGTTCCGGTTTTTAATCAAGGCGTGAGGAAACGTGGTGGAAAACCGTAGGATTTCACCGTTATATCTGCCGATGATATAAGGGTAGTATCCGGTTCCGTGTACGGTCCTTTGGGTAACTTGGATTTTCTGTCAGTCTCCGCAAGCACATGGTTAAGCTATACATGCGTTACGGAGTACTTCGGATTACCCGCATTCCTTCTGTTCCG
>JBAXYW010000219.1:0-7349 GCA_041670605.1 Lentisphaeria bacterium | reverse complement strand
CTGGAAAAAGGTTTTGGAGAACGCTGGCTGGCGGAACATCGGAAAAATCACACCTACCCGGCAGCCTTACCGCGAGAAATCAATCCCGGTGGAACAGCAGAATTCTCCCTCTGCTGCGGCTCAATCAGACCAGGGCTCAAACAAGCAACTCTCGAAGTGGAAGCAAGCGGAGCAATTGATACCATAAACGCTGCAATCAACAAGGCTTCACTACAGTTGATTCGTTGTCAAGATGGATTCTACCGGGGCAACCCGCCGAATGAAATTATGCTGGATGGTTGGAACTGGATTGAATTCCGTTCCACTGACAAAACAATGACCCTGAAAAAATGCATGTTGCATTTTGAGTTTTCCGAAACGTGAGTAGCAGATTCCCGCTCTGGACGATCAGAAAAAATACGATTGAGAAATCCGTAGCAAAGACAATGATGGCGAACAGGCCAGCGGGAAAACCCGCCTGCCTGCCTCCATGAATATCCATTCGACAGCGCCAGAGCGCCAAGCAGTAAATTTCATGACCAGAAGAAGCATAGAAATGCAACAGTAAATCTGACTTTGTCCGTAACATACAAGGAATAAAAATGAAGCAATTGAGAATCGGCATTATCGGCCTCGGCAATATGGGCTCTGCACATTATCGAACTCTGCAGAGCATTCCGGAAGTAAAGGTTACTGCACTGTGCGATATCGCCCCTGCAGCACTAAAAAAATTTCCAGAATTACCGGAAACGGCCAAATTCACTGACTCAGAGAGTTTTCTTCATCAGGCAGAGATCGATGCGGTCATCATCGCAACACCGCATTTTTTCCATCATACACTCGGCATTTCTGCCTTGCAGCATAACAAACATCTGCTGGTGGAAAAGCCGATTGCGGTTCACAAGGCACATGCGCAATTATTACTCAATGCCATCCATGATCATCCCGAATTAAAGGTTTCGGCGATGTTCAACCAGCGCACTATTCCACTTCACCGAAAACTCAAAGAGTTGATTGAGCACGGCGAACTGGGTCGTATCCAACGAATCTGCTGGACAATTACCGACTGGTTTCGCTCCCAGTATTATTATGATTCCGGAGACTGGCGGGCCACTTGGCGAGGAGAAGGTGGCGGAGTGCTGACCAATCAATGCCCACACCAACTCGATCTGCTGCAATGGTTTTTCGGCATGCCGGAAAGGATTACTGCTCATGCGGCTTTCGGAAAATATCATAATATTGAAGTCGAAGATGAAGTAACTGCCTTTCTCGAATATGCCGATGGCATGACCGGCGTGTTTATTGCTTCTACAGCCGAAGCACCTGGAAGCAACCGACTCGAAATCAACGCAGATCGAGGCAAAGTGATTTTTGAAAAGGATTCCATCTCCTTCTACCGAACGGTTGAATCCGTCAGAGAATATTGCCGGCAAAGTAAACAGCGCTTTTTGCCGCCAGAGTGCTGGAATGTCGAAATCCCGTGTTCAACCGACAAAGCCGGTCAACACCGGAATATTCTGGTGAATTTTGTGGAATCTGTCTTGAAAGACGTTCCCCTTTTAGCGCCCGCCGAAGAGGGCATTCGTGGCCTTGAGATCGGAAACGCAATGTTGTTGTCCTCTTGGAAAAAACGGACGGTGTCCCTGCCCCTTGATGCCGATGAATATGAAAGCGAAATCAATACCCGCATCGCCTCTTCCTGCTACCAAAAAGAAACCCCAACAACAAAGAGTGACGACAGTGAATTCAGCAAGTCATTCTAAATAAAGCTATTCCAGTCTAAACTCCTGAGTTTTTTGGAGAGGATGGAACTCTTCAGAAGATCTGTTTTCTCGGCTGTTGTGGGAAGTCAGCTTCTGCTTTCTGGGAGCGCCGTATTCGACAAGAAACGGGAATATCTGGCTCGATGACAGCATGGAGCTGTTTTTGAAGGCCGTCGACTTGAAGGTGCGACAGTACGTTGTCAATGCAAAGGCAAGATATTGCATAAAACAAGGATAAGAAAATGCAAGTCTGTTTGAATGATGTCGAAGCCAGAATCTGGGCCGAAGAACTCGCGGACTTCCTGCCATCGAAGATCTTCGATTTCCATACCCATCTCTGGAATGAGCAGCATTGCGGAAATTGTCAGGATATTAATACCCTCAGGACGGAAGTCTCGGCAGCGGAACTAAGAAAAATCTATGCTGTCCTTTTCCCTGGACGTGAGTTTTCTTTTTCTTTCCTCGGCACTCCCCTGAAAAATATCGACTTTGAAAAGCATAACGACTGGCTTCTGAAAGAGGCTGCTTCCGATCCTCTTTCTCGAGCTTTTATTCTGACAACTCCGCAGATGCAGCCGGATTATATCCTCAAAAAAGGTGCCGATCCGCGCTGCGCGGGACTCAAACCGTATCTGATCTATGCTGACAAGGGTATGGATGCCGCCATCACGGATTTTCTACCTGAAAACCTGCTCGATGCAGCTGACCATATCGGGCTCTCAGTCATGCTGCACATGTCGAAAAATCAAGGACCAGCCGCCCCACAGAACCTGCAAGACCTTGCTTATTTGACCGAAAAATACCAAAACATCCGCTGGATCTTAGCTCATTGCGCCCGCGGTTTCAATTCTTCTCTGCTGGAAAAGGGAATCGACACCCTGAAAAAACGGCCCAACCTGTTCTTTGATAATTCGGCCGTCTCGGATATGTACAGCCATTACCTCCTCCTCAAGAACATGGACCGAAAAAAAATATTCTACGGCAGCGACCTTTTGGCTCCTGCCTATGCCAGAGGAGTCTATACCCCGTATGGCTTCGGATGGGGATTCTATACCGGAAATCCTTCGTCTGGCTGTGGAGGAGATGCTGCCTTTCTCACCTACGAACAATTGCGGGCCTTCCGAAAAGCAGCAACCCTCTTAAAACTGAATGCGCAAGAGATCGAAGATATCTTTTTCAATAACGCCGTGAATTTTTTCAGCGTGAATTCTTAATAAGAAAGACGAAGCTGCCATGAGTGAACGAAGCACAGAGATCACACAAGCTCTTTACAGAAAAGCAAAAAAAATCATTCCGGGGGGGACGCAGCTTCTCAGCAAACGCCCTGAAATCTTTGCACCGGGAGTCTGGCCGGCCTATTATAGTAAGGCGCAAGGTTGTGAAATCTGGGATCTGGACGGAAATCATTATTATGATATGGCGTCCTGTGGCATCGGTGCCTGCCTTCTCGGCTATCATGACCCGGATGTATCAGCTGCAGTCAAAGAGGCCATCGACAATGGATGCATGTCCTCCCTGAACCCGCCGGAAGAAGTCGAACTTGCGGAAAGGCTTTGTGAAATCCATCCCTGGGCGCAAAACGTGCGTTTCGCAAGATGTGGCGGCGAAGCCATGGCGGTCGCAGTACGAATCGCCAGAGCAACGACTGGTAAATCCACAGTTGCAGTGTGTGGATATCATGGCTGGCATGACTGGTATATCGCCGCAAACCTCGGGGAAGCCAATTCGCTGCAGGGTCTATTGCTGCCTGGCCTTCTGCCCAGCGGCGTCCCTGTAGAACTCAAGAACACGACCTTAACCTTTCAAGGGGGGGACATAAACGCCTTCCGGGAGATCATCACAAAACATCAGAACAAACTGGCTGCGATCGTTATGGAACCTTGCCGAACCGCCTTCTATCCCCCGGAATTTCTGGCGGAAATCAGAGAAACAACCAAAAAAAATAAGATCATCCTCATATTTGATGAAATTACCATCGGATGGCGCTTGTGCTACGGAGGTTCGCATCTCAAAACCGGAATCAATCCTGATATCGCGGTGTTTGCCAAGGCCCTCGGAAATGGACATCCAATATCGGCGATAATCGGCACAGAAAATGCTATGTCAGGCACCCAGGAAAGCTTCATCAGCAGTACCTACTGGACGGAAAGAACCGGACCCGCAGCAGCACTAGCCACCCTGGCAAAAATGAAACAAAACAATGTCCCCGCTCATGTGGAAAAAATCGGGCTTGCAGCCAAAACACTCTGGAAAAAATATGGCCAGAAATACGCTTTGCCAATCCTGGTGGACGATGCCTTCCCGGCACTGGCACATTTTGCCTTCGATCATGAAAAAGCCAATATTCTCAAAACGCTTTTCATCCAGGAAATGTTGGACGAAGGATTCCTGGCCAGCCTCTTATTTTATCCGACATTAGCCCATCATCAGGAGGTGCTGAACAAGTATGAAAGCGCGCTTGATGCAGTCTTCGGAAAACTATCTTCCATGCTGCAACACACGGACATGGAAAAATTCCTTAAAGGACTTCCGGCACATCAGGGATTCAAAAGACTTAGCAATTGAACGGAAAACTCCATCGCCCTCAAAAAAAAACGTTTCCATACGCGGAATGGAAACGTTTTTTTGACGACAACGAGCCGCAATACGTGATGCCGACGAGGAAGCGGGCGCTCCATAGCTCGCGCCCGTTTTGAGACGTATGACAAAATGGTTCAGGAATTTTGCCTTTACGGTCGCCTCAAGGTAACTCCCAAGATGCTCAGGATCACTTCATTGGCGACCGCTTCGGCACGCAGGGATTGCAATTCTTTTTATGGTTCAGGAATTTTGCCTTTACGGTCGCCTCAAGGTAACTCCCAAGATGCTCAGGATCACTTCATTGGCGACCGCTTCGGCACGCAGGGATTGCAATTCTTTTTCCGGATTCAGGAGAATGCGCAGAATCGTCCCGTGTGTTCCCTCTCCAATGTAACAAGTCTCGTTCTGCTTCTGCAATGCTGGCACCAGGAAATCGTCAAAATTTCCCGGGTGGATCAGTTCGATCGTTTCGCTGCTGCCGTCGCTATAGAGGACAGCAAGTTTCGCATTCGTTACATACGACTGCATGGCATTGGTCGTACCGCAATAGAAGACGGCCATTTCGTTCGCTTGGCCGGAAAGCGGAACCTCGATTGCCGTGGGAAAATTATCCCACATGGATACACAAAGCGCATTGTTTCCTTTTGCCGGGGTCAAAAATTGCATCCCGGAGGCTGTTGTGATAGTCCCCCCACAATTGCGCAGACCGGAGTCATCCACCTGCAGCGCATTATGTCCGTAATGATTCCATTCCCAGGCATAACGCCCATTCAAACGTGCCCCGATGGAATATCCCGCTGGCCGCGGAGAACGAAATTCCCGCTGGTGAATTTCACTGACGGCGCAGTTGAAATAAGGTTCCAGGAAAATGCAGTCCAGATTGCCGAACGCTTCGCTTCGTTGCGCTGGCGAGGGAAGACTTTTGATCTGCACTTCCATGGACAGAATCGTTTCAACATCCGCATTGCGCACCCGGAAAAAACAATCGTAAAGCCCCGCCATATCAGCCTTGACTTTGACAATGATTTTTTGCGAAGACTGTTGCAGAATTTCCAGCGCGTCGGTATGTTCCATGCGCAGAAACTGCCCAATTTTCAGGTCTATCTCGAAAATACCGTCGCTGTAAACAAGCATTTTTTCCTGTGCGAGGGAAGGAAACTCCTCGTTCCGGTAAAAGACGCTGAGCTCGATTTTCCCTGTTTTTGTCGTCTGGATTTCCAACGAACTTGTGCCGAAGCCAGGAACAACAGAATACGAAACTTCTTCGCCATTCAGAAAGACCTGATCAATGCCTGCATAACGCAAAGGCAAGCGAATAAACTTTTCTGCCGTCACATCCGTAAGGAAAACCGTCAGGGTATCGGTCAGAGCTGTGCGGTTGATCTGAACCGTGATTTCAGGGAGTGAAAGCGAGGCTCTATCCCACTCATCCGGCAATTGCGGCGCAATGTCAATGTGTCCTTCGAGCCTGCGGAAACGGATTCCCCAGAGCCCCTCAAACAGCATCCTCAGATAACAGCTCGACACATCGGTGAAATCAATATCCCCGCCGTCCGCACCTCCCATGGCGGATAACACATGCGAGAGAGAACCCGGATACGGTGACAGAGAAAATGCATCGGCAAGCCCCTCGACGATCTCCATGGCCTCTTTACGCTGAGCATTCCTGAACCAGGCCAAGGCAAGGCAGGCATTCTCAGCCGGAAAAATTCCGCAGGTAGAATACTTTTTGGGGAACCAGTTGGAAGAGAAGAACAAACGCCCTTTCCGATTTGCCGTCAAAACGCTTTTGATGTTTCTTTGTACCCAACGCGACATGCGAAAGATTTGCCGCGCATCGAGCGTTTCACAGTCTGCAGCCAGATAAAGCGTGCCGAGTTCCGGGGAGGGATGAACAAGTTTATTTCCTATGGTATCGATAAATTCGGCCATAACGCCCTGCTTTTGCAACCAGAGCCTGCTTTGCATGGCTGAGCGTATTTTCGCCGCGCGTTGTTCCAGTTTTGCGACGTCTTTCCCGAGCTTTCGCCCCAGCTGTGCGGTTTTTCTGTTGGCATAGCAGTTATAAGCGCTGGCCTGCGTGCAGGCACCCCCATTGTAACTGTGCCCGTCAGAAATCCAAGTATTGAGAAAATTCTGATAAAGGCCATCGGCATCCGGGTCAAGAATGCGTTCTTCCCAGTCCAGAATTTCACACAGCCGCTCAAAGATACGTTCTCCGCATTCTAAATCGCCGGAATGATCCAGATAAAACAAGGTCATATCGACGGCGACTTCCTGCATATCGTAAATATCATCCCGATGCAGAAGCGCGGTCAGGTGCCCGGAAGAGTTTTCCAGGTGGTGATATTGGGTGCCCTCGTGGTCAAGGTCCGGACGATCGCCGCCATCCCACCAGACACGCTCGGCTCCCTCGCTCCGGGTGATGGTCGCAAAGTGACTTTCAATGGTTGAGCATACCCGGTCAGCCCAGCCGACAAGCGCCGGCGCATACCAGCCACGCCAGCCTAAAAACGGCGCGTGATAACCAATGGCGCCATGATAAAACGACGTCCCATGAAAGGCAGCATCCAAGGCAATGATCGTATCCGGTACGCTTGCATTGATCACTGCATCCGGCGTATAACAGGAAACAGAAGCATACTTTGCACGAATTTTCCCCCGCAAAAAGCGGCAGGGATTCTCCATCTCCAGATACTTGTTCAAGGTTTCTGGAAAACCATTGCGAACAATGACAAGATTGCCACGGAAGGTCTCGCCCGCACCAATGATTTTCTGCAGCTTGACAATTTGCGGAAGGCCATCGTGTTTTTGCAGAAAGAGCGACGGATACTTTTCCGTCATCGCTGCCGCCGCATCGACTGAATAGTCGCAGGAAAAATCCGTTCCCAACAACATCTTCACCGCATTCGGACCGGACACGCAGGCATAGCTTCCCAATGCTTCACAACACGTATCCTTACAATCCTCAATGCCGAACTCGCACCGCGGCGAGTTATGATATTCAAAGCGTCCGAAAAATGGGGT
>JBAXYW010000218.1:0-7353 GCA_041670605.1 Lentisphaeria bacterium | reverse complement strand
TTTATCCAATTTGATTTTCGGCGATTGAATGCGTCCTCCCTTGCTTTCAAAAGTCCCCTCAAAGGGAATATAAACCATTTCCCCATCTTTGGAATGCTGATATTCCCAGTGATAATCGGGATTCGCAAGGACTCCCGGATAATTTGCTATGGGTTCCGCGCAGAACGTTGCGACTTCAGAACAGAGCACAACACGGGATCTTTTCTTGTTCATGATTTGTAATCCTTTACCCTTGCGCTTTTCAATGAATTCTGTGTAGTGCATATAATTCATTGAAAAATGCAAGGGAGATAATCTTGAGTATGTTCCATTCCAAGGGAACCTTGCACTATACCACAAATCCACCTTTTGCCCAAACTCAATGCTCTATGACAATTTGGCAATGGCGAATCTTCATCATCAGGAAAAATGCATCAAACTCTTTGGAATTGGTAGGATATGCTGTCATACTCCTTAATCTACCTATGGATTCAGTTACTTCAACTAGATACTCCTAAAACGAGATTGTCCGAAGTGATGTTGAAAATTTCAACCCATTAAAAAACCTGAAGCGTCATCATTCCTCCGTCTTCTGAGAAATTACCCAAGTCATTTTTGGTTTTGCTGGAAAAATCATTTTTTCTGCTTGACAAGTCGGGCATAATGAATACACTATCATAAATGCCCCATTTGGGACAGTAATCCGTTTGCCGCAAAGCAACCCGAACAAAGGAAAGAGAACATGGCACATCCTGTCACAATTTTCACTGGCCAATGGGCTGATCTTCCACTGACAAAACTCGCTCCGAAAATAAAAGCGCTTGGTTATGATGGTCTGGAGCTGGCCTGCTGGGGGGATCACTTCAACGTTGAAAAAGCCGCTAAAAGCAGCAAATACTGTCAAGGACAACGCGCCATTCTGGAAAAAGCCGGCCTGGACTGCTGGGCTATCAGTAATCATCTGGCCGGACAGCTAACCTGCGACCCCAATGAGGATGCCCGTTCTAACAATTTCGGTAATCTGCCTGCGGATTGTAATGATAGCCCGGAGAAAAAACGCGCTTGGGCAATCAAATCGATGAAACTGGCCGCGAAAGCCGCCCATAATATGGGCGTAAAAGTCGTCAATGGCTTCACGGGCTCTCCAATCTGGCATATGCTTTACAGCTTCCCCCCGGCAAGCGATAAAATGATCGACGATGGATTCAAGTTTTTTGCCAAAACCTGGAACCCCATTCTGGATGAATTCGACAAATACGGCATCCGCTTTGCTCTCGAAGTGCATCCTACCGAAATCGCATTCGACATTTTCAGCGCCAAACGCGCCTTGGATGCCATTGGAAACCGCCCCGCATTCGGCTTCAACTTCGACCCCAGCCACTTGATCTGGCAGGGAATGGATCCCGTCGAATTCATCAAAGCCTTCCCGGAACGCATTTATCATGTCCATATCAAAGATGCCAAAGTCACCCTTGATGGACGCACCGGTTTGCTTTCTTCCCATATCAATTTCGGCCAAGCAAACCGCGGCTGGGATTTCCGCAGCCCAGGCCATGGAGATGTCGATTTCGAGGAAATTATCCGTGAGCTGAACCGTATCCAATACAACGGACCGCTATCCGTGGAGTGGGAAGACTGCGGCATGGAACGCGAATACGGTGCCGCGGATGCCGCCGCCTTTGTCCGTTCCATAGACTTCTCGCCCTCCAATACCGCTTTCGACGCCGCCTTTAATAAGTAAGCGGCATCTTTGCACCCCACCGAATATTCCCCCTCACAGAGAATATCCGGTGGTTTTTTTTCTGTAAGCAGGGTAGACAAAGTAAACGCCACGCCACCCTGCAGTCGTCCGTACTACGATCTGCCAACTTCTTTTTTCTATGAAGAAGTTCTGTAGCAACATATATAAAATATTAGGAACAGGCACGTTTGTAGTTCAGCCTTCAGACTGCGTGACCCCCGAATTCCCCCCAGAATGTGCCCGGAGCTTCCAGCTCCGGATCCGCGCCCGTTCTGAGAGGCATGACAAAATGCCCCAAAACGTCAGATGAATTGTTTTGGTTATGAACGCAAGTCCACCTCAAGTTACCAAAGATTGTCTTTGGGCGGTTGCAAGTTAGCCAAATAAAAGCTATCTTATCCGGTATTAGTTTCGTGCCTTTTCAGGTACTTCGTTTCGTTTTTTTGCTTCAAATATTATCCTTTATATTTAAGGAGTTTATATGGCCTTGCCCTTTGTTCATCTACACGTTCACACAGATTACAGCATGCTAGATGGCGCCCAACGCTGTTCAGACATTGTCAATCAAGCAGTTAAATTCGGGATGACAGCAGTCGCGGTCACCGATCATGGCAATATGTCGGCCTGTTATGAAATCATTCAGGAAGCAGAAAAAAAAGGAATCAAACCAATTCTAGGCTGCGAATTATACGTCGCGCCGGGTTCCTGCTTGGTCAAAGACTCGTCTATACCTCACCATCAGGGCTATCACTTGGTCTGCCTGGCGGAAAACCATCAGGGCTATGTCAATCTCTGCCACCTGAATGAAGAAGCCTGGCTCCGGGGCTTCTATTATAAACCCCGAGTAGACAAGGACCTGTTGCGCAAATATCATCAGGGCATTATCGCCTTGAGCGCCTGTCTGGGTGGAGAAATCCCCTCGCTCCTGACACTGAACCGTGACGAAGAGGCCGAAACCACCCTGCTGGAATATCTTGATATCTTCGGCAAAGAAAATTTCTTTGTTGAATTGCAAGATCACGGCCTGGAAGCACAAAAAAATATCAACCCAAAATTGATTTCTCTAGCAAAAAAACATCAAGTCGGTCTGGTCGTAACGAACGACGCGCATTATCTATGCAAGGAACATGCCCCAGCACATGATCTGTTCATGTGTATCGGCATGCAAACCACCATCACCGATGAAAAACGTTTCCGCTTCGAAAAAGCCGAATTCTATTTTAAAAGCCCGGAAGAAATGGCACAGCTCTTCCCGGAACTCCCGGAAGCGATGAGCAATACCGTTATGATCGCTGAACGCTGTAATGTCCATCTCAAAACGGTTGAAAAAGACAAGGCGAATCATTATCCGGAATACCCTGTGCCGGAAGGTATAACCCGGGAAGAATACCTGCTGCAGCAATGTATCGAAGGGCTGAAATGGCGCTATGATATCGATCATGCCAACCCAAATCTCTTACCGGAAGAGCAGAAAAAAATCGCCCGCATGAACTATGAACTAAAAATCATCCAGCAGACCGGTTTCACCAGCTATTTTCTTGTGGTCTGGGATTTTCTGCGTTATGCCGCCGAAGTCGGCATCCCACTGGGTCCGGGCCGCGGCAGCGGCGCCGGCAGCATCGTCGCCTACCTGCTGGGAATTACCCATATCGACCCCCTGCGCTATGGCCTTCTGTTTGAACGCTTCCTCAATCCCGACCGAGTCAGCCCACCGGATTTCGATATCGATCTCTGTGAAAGAAGACGCTATGAAGTCATCGAATACGTCCGTAAAAAATATGGTGCTGCCAATGTGGTTCAGATTGGCACCTTCGGTACCCTGAAGGCCAAGGCCGTCGTCAGAGATGTCGCCCGCGCTATGGGACGCAGCGTGGACGAGGGCAACCGGATCAGCAAACTGATCCCAGCAGACCCGAAAATGACACTGAACAAGGCTCTATATGGCGATCCGGAACACAATATTCCGCCCAGCAAAGAATTGCAGGAATTACTGGAAACCACCCCCTGGGTGCAGGAACTGTGGAAATTTGCCAGCACCTTGGAAGGTATGAACCGCAATTTGAGCATCCACGCCGCCGGTGTCATCATCTGCGACCAACCAGTTGCCAATGTAGTGCCGATTGCCAAAGGAGCAGGAGATGAACCCATTACCCAGTTCTCCGCCATCCCCTGCGAATCCCTGGGATTGCTGAAAATGGATTTTTTAGGCCTGAAAACCTTGACGATCATCCAAGATGCCCTTGACCTGATCGAAAAAAATACTGGTAAACACATTGACAGCAATGAGATCCCGATTGAAGACCCGGCTACTTTTGCTCTGCTGAACCAAGGAAATACGATCGCAGTCTTCCAGCTGGAATCCACCGGCATGCAAAATCTCTGCCGCAGATTCGGCGTCAGCCGTCTGGAAGATATTATCGCCCTGATCGCCTTATACCGCCCGGGTCCCATGCAATTTCTCGATGAATTCATCGGGCGCAAAACCGGCACAATTCCAGTCGATTATGATGTTCCGGAAATGAAACCGATTCTGCAAGAAACCTATGGCATTATGCTGTATCAGGAACAGGTCATGCAGGTCGTACAGCAAGTCGCTGGATTCTCGCTCGGCAATGCCGATATCCTGCGCCGCGCTATGGGTAAGAAAAAAGTCGAGGTCATGGTCGAACAATTCGCCAAATTCCAACAGGGCTGCCACGACAAAGGCCTGAATGATGCGATCATTCAAAACATCTGGGATAAAATCCTCAAATTCGCAGGCTATGGCTTCAATAAATCCCACAGCGCGGCATATGGCCTAATCTCCTATCGAACCGCTTGGTTGAAAGCAAATTATCCAACCGAATTTATGGCAGCGGTACTCACCAGTGAATTGGGAAATGCGGAAAAATTGGCTTTTTATCTGAAAGAATGCCGAAGCATGAATATCAACATCCTGCCTCCGGATATCAACGTCTGTGACAGCAGCTTTTCGGTGGATGGGAGCAATATCCGTTTTGGTCTGGCCGCCGTCAAAGGCGTCGGCTCCGCCGCTATCAGTGGGATCATCAAAGCCCGAAAAGAAGGCGGACGCTTCAGCAGCCTGACCGACTTCTGCGAGCGGGTCGAAAACAGCAACAAGAAGAATCTCGAAAATCTGATCAAGGCCGGTGCTTTGGATTGTTTTGACTTACGCCGTTCGCAATTGCTAGCTGTCTGTGAAGACGCCATCGCGATTGCCCAGCAAACGCAAAAAGATCGTAAAGCCGGCCAAGGTTCCCTGTTCGACATGCTGGCGCCAGAAGACAAAAAAATGGTCGAACTGCCCATTTTGGATCTGCCGGAATGGGGCATTTCGGAAATTCTCAATTACGAAAAGGAATTGCTGGGATTTTACATCAGCGGGCATCCCATTGCCGAAGCACAGTCTCAAGTGGACAAATTTCAGCTCGACGACCTGAGCGTCATCCCGCAAATGCCGGAAGGCAGTATGGTTCGCGTCGGCGCATATCTTTCCGGCATATCGATGAAAACCTCAAAAAAAGATAACAGTCCTTGGGCTATCCTGACTCTGGAAAGCCGCGAAGCCTCCGTGGAAGCACTCCTGTTCAGTGATAAATATGCCGAAAATCTACGAAATTTCCCGGCTGCCCTGCAGCCCGGTAAAATCGTCTTCGTGGAAGGAGAAGTCTCCCGCCGGGATCCGGAAGCCCCCGCCACCTTGAGCGCCAGCAGAGTCGTCCCGGCCGAATTGGCCGACCAGGTCTATGCGGGTTCCCTACTGCTGAAAATCCCACAAGAAAACTTTTCCGATGAAAAAATGGCCGTTCTGAAAGAAATTTGCGCCAACAATCCCGGCCCGACACCGATTATTTTTTGCTTGGCCTGCAGCAATGGCAATCTCGTTTTCGTCAACAATGACAAATCCGGTGTGACCTACAATCCTGAACTTCAGAAACAAATCTCCTCTCTTTTAGGTCGGGACAGCCTGATCGTCAAGGCCAATCAGCAACGACCCGTCAGCAATCACTACCGGAATAACTGGAAAAACAGAAATCAATAACACGGAGCACGCCTCGTCCTAGGCATCTTTGCTCACTCAACAGGCTGTAAACCACATGAAAATCCAAGTCCCTATTATCAAACAAGTTGATCTCCTCGTCGCAGGCGGCAGTACTGTTGCAGTAGAAAAAGCCGTAGCCCTGCAGCAAAGCGGCCATACGGTCTTTCTTTTCACCCCCTATCCTTATCTTGGTGAAGATCTCTGCGCCAAACTCAATCTGCACGAAACGCCGGATAACTTAGGCTTGGGCGATAATCCCCGCCCCGCAGCAATCAAACAGCGGCTCGAACAAAAATTGCTGGACGCCGGGATCGATTTTCTTTTTCAGTGCAACCCAATCCGGCTGGTGTATGGAAAACACAACGAACTAGCTGGTTTGCTGATCGGGAATCGCAGCGGTTTCCAAATTATCGCTGCCAAAGCCGTCCTGGATGCCACGAATCGCAACCTGATCGCGGATCTGGCCGGACTGCCGCGAAAGCCGTTCCGCCCAGGAAAACGGCAGGTCGAAAGAATCGTCATGGGGGAATACATGACACCCAGCAAGAAACTCTATATCGAACCATTACCCTGCCATTATTCCTACGACGAAAAATCCTATCAACTTTTTAAAACCGCAATAGAAATGGATTTTCCTGATAATTCACCTTGCACTCTCTCCAAAATTGAAGTACAGATGCGCAAAGAAACCTGGCAGCCACAACTGGTGCTGGGAGCAGATCAATGCCACTATCAGCTTAATGACGGCATCAGCATCAGCTATTGCCCCAGCCCGGAATCTCCCTTCTTCTTTGACACAAAAAACAGTGCTAAAGAAATCGCAGAAAGTCTTAGCAAAATCCCATATTCAGAACCGGTCTATATTCAAAATAATGAAGCAAACGAGCAGCTTCAGGACATGAAAATTCTGCGCAACGACACCAGTTTGCGCTTTCAAAAGAATCCCACCTTGGAATTTGAACTCAATTCCCTGCCTCTCTTGGATCACTGCCAAGTATTGATCGCCGGCGGCGGTACTGGGGGAGCCCCGGCAGCAATCGCCGCTGCCAGAACCGGTGCAAAAACCATCTGCATTGAACATTCCAGCGCCCTGGGCGGCATTTGTACCATAGGACGGATCGGATCGTACTATTATGGAAACCGGGTTGGTTTCTGCGAAGAACTTGATCAGGGTGTCACTGCAATGGCCGAAAATCCCAAATATCCTGCCGAACATGGGGTAAAGGATACAGAGTGGAAACGGCACTGGCTTTTGCTGGAAGGCAACCGGGCCGGCGCCGAATTCCGCTTCCAACACAGCGTTTTGGCAGCGGCAACTCAGCAGGGGAAAGTCTGCGGAGCTCTCGTCAGCGGCCCTTGGGGAAGCGGAATTATCCAGGCAGATACCGTCGTTGATGCTACCGGGAATGCAGATTTAGCCATTGCTGCTGGCGCAGAAATAGCTGTAGAAACTTTTGAACCCGCAGTACAGGGTGCTGGGTTATCCCCCATTGTCCCAGGAATTGATTGTAGCAATACGGATTATAATTTCATTCAGGACGAAGATGTCTTCGATGCCACCCGGGCATTTGTGCAAGCTCATCATAAATTT
>JBAXYW010000217.1:0-7380 GCA_041670605.1 Lentisphaeria bacterium | reverse complement strand
GCAAGCGGACGAAGACCAGCACAGAAAACATGATTTTATCTGCCAACACTTGAAAAAAATATTTTTGTGATTATAGTTTACATAAATATGAAACGTTTCATATTTTCTTTGTTTTTTGTTCTTTACAATAATTTACCAGTAACAGGTCTGGTATTGGATGATCAAGAAGCGGACAACAATCATGGATGTAGCGGCTTCGGTAGGGATGTCGAAGTCGATGGTTTCATCTGTTTTAGGGAAGAAGCCTTATTGTTGTGCTTCATCGGCCACTCGGGTTCGGATTGAGACTGCGGCTCGCCGTTTAGGGTATCGTCCAAATTTATTAGCTCGCGGATTAAAGAACGGGCGCAGTCGAGTGATTGGTTTCATCAATGATTCAGTACATCATGAAGTCAGTGCTCAAGAGATTGTTTATTTAACCAATGCCTTATTGCCATTGGATTATCAAGTGCAGGTCATTTACAGCCGTGGAGAACCGTGTTTGCGCTTGGCGGCCTGCAATCGGCTGGTTGATAGCGGTTGTGATGCAATCATTGTTTCTGGCAATCTTGATTTTTTTGAATTCACAGTACCACTGCCGACTTTTTTGATCAACGCGGATTTACGGGGCAAGGATTTTGCGCAAACGATTTTTGTTGATTATCGGGTTGGTGTGGAAGAAGGGATTGCCTGTTTACAGAAATATGGGCATGAGTGTATTGGCATGGCAGTGAATTACTGGCAAGCCTTTCAACAAGACCAGCGCAAAGTAGCTTTTGCTGCTTTTTGCCAACAAGCCGGTATTTCCGACAGCGAAGCCATGACCTTGATTTTTCATGGCTATGAGGAAATTACAGCAGAACGCATGAGACAGTTCTTTCAGCAGCAACCGGCATGCACGGCGTTTATCTGCAGCAATGATTTGGTTGCCATGAAGCTAATCCGGAGCTTACAGCAATTGGGTTTGTCGGTGCCAAAAGATATTTCAGTGATCGGTTTTGATGATAATGTCGCGGCAGATTTTTTCATTCCATCGCTAAGCAGTATTCGGCAGCCGACCGAAAATGTAATCCGGGAAATGGTAAAACTGCTAAGCAATGTTTTGGATGGCAAGGAACAACCAGTGCAACATGTGGTTCCCTGCTACTTAATCAAAAGGGACAGTATCGGACCGGCGCGAAAACAAAGACTTTTTTTGTCAAACAAAGCGATTCCGGACGGCTCAACAACAAACAGGAATTGAAGTGCAGTTAATTAGACTTGGCCTTTTTTTGCTAATTACTCAATAAAATGGAGACAAAGATGAAAAAAAAATCAAAAAGTTTTACCTTGATTGAATTGCTAGTCGTGATCGCGATTATTGCCATTCTAGCGTCCATGTTGCTGCCTGCTTTAAGCAAGGCACGGGAAGCGGCTCGAAAAATTCAATGTCTCAACAATCATCGTCAATGGAGTTTGCATTTGATGAACTACTGTACTGACTTTGATGGTCGCTATGTTTTGCAAATTGACAAACAAGTCAAACCGACACAATGGCAATATTGGAATATGATTGTGAATCGTCTTTATGGTTTAGGTCGAGAGGAGACGAGCTTCAGCCCCAGTCCTATTGGCAAATGCCCTTCAGATACCGAAAGGACGACTTCCTACGGTATTGATTACCATTGGGGAGTCATCAAGAATACGGGTTCCTATGACTACGTGTCCAGTAATATACAGGAACAGCAGATCAAAAAACCTTCCTATCTGATTTACACGATCGACTCTCTGCGTAGCCCAGATTTTTCAGCACATAGTAGCGGTATTAATAATAATATTCCTCTCTTTTATCATCAGGGTTTCATCAATATGTCGTTTGTCGATGGACATGCGGAATCCATGAGAAAATACAGTTTCGGTATCTATGCCGGGACGTCTGGCAGCTGGCGTCGGGATGATGCCCGCTGGAAACAATGGTGAGGTAAGCTGATGCAGAACTGGAAAGAACTCGTCGTTGTAATGGCTATTTTACTGGTGTTGTTCGCCACAGGAGCCAGCCAACTGAAAACCGCTGGCGGGGCTTGGGAACAAGCTGTTTGCCAGCGCAACCTTTATGGGATATATCAGGCCGGCATAGCCTATCAGGCGGATCATGACGGTGCGTTTCAACCAGTGATTGTGCGTAGTAAACCACAATGGACCTATTGGTACCGCTTTGTTTTACCATATGTTTCTGATCCAGTGATTTTTTATTGCCCAGCGCATTCTCGGGCAAAAAAAATTCTTGAGCGGGATCCCGGCGTTGCCGATTTAGTGCCACCGGTCTTTGATCCTGGTTCTGCGACCTATGGCATGAATTATGCGTTGAGCAGTTCCGGTGATGTTAAAGCGAATCCTCGACCAACAAATATCAATGCCATTGCTGACTTGGCATATACCATTTATTTTGGCGATTGCAAGATGCCGAATCCCAGCTTGCGTCCAACAAAATGGTGTTGGCACGAAGACTATGCCCCAGTACATAATGAAAAATCCAATTTTGTCTTTCTCGATGGGCATGTGGAACAGATGAATCATGAAAATCTTGGCCTGATGCATGCCTTTGACGGATGGAAAAAAGATCCAAAACGCTGGTCTAATTGGAAAACAACGCCAGCGAAAGATTAAACTTCAAGCATATTTTTTAATACAACTACCCCACCCCGTAAGCGATAGGAGATTCACTATGCGGCGTTTGCTGATCTACTGCTTAAACCTTTTTTTACTGAGCTCATTAGCTGCTTTGGAAACCGATTTTATCAAACTGCATTATCAGCCCGATGCAAACTTGCGTTTGGAAAATAAAAACCAGAAAGGGAACTGGAAAACAGCAGAATTACAAGCATTTATGATCCGTAGCAACGAGGCGAACCGTGAAGAACTCGTTCCAGAAAACCTTCGAGCGGACGCGCAAGGCCTCCATTTTCAATTCACTCGTCCGGCCTACCGCTGGCAACTGCAGCTGAAAGTACAGGGCAAACTGCTGTTATTGGAATCCACCCTGACCAATTTGAGTGATCAGGAACTGCTCTTGGAACCCGGCTGGCAACTGAAAGTGCCGGACCTCAGCCCGCTGAGTCACTATTGGGATGGCTTTGCTCATCTCTACGAAACAGCCAGAGAAGACCCCGTCTATCGCTATGGAATCAAGGGGGAGGAAGAAAAACATGTCGGCGCATCGACCATGCCTTTCCCCGTTGGAGCCTTGGGGGGATCTCAGGATGCACTTTATCTCGGCGCCGTTCCCTTTGATCCAATCAGTTATACTGCTGGTGCCTTTGTACCGGCTGAAAAAAAACTGCAGTATTCTCTGCGGGTTGTTTTGTCTCCTGGACAAAGTCTGCAGTTGCGCCAAACCATTGGCGGAGCCCGAGCCATTTATGGCATGCAGGAAGCAATTGTTCAGCAATACTATGAAAGTTTTCCGGAGTTATGGCAGGTAGTGCATGGACAGGAAAACCCTTATACATGGGCTAATCATGCACATTATCAAAATTGGTGGGGGCAGCCAAAGGCAGAAGACAGCCGTCGTTTGCAGATGAAGATCGAATGGTGCTACTGTCCTTACAAACGTTCCGGAGATATGTACGGCAAGGATGAGCTGTGGGATTATCAGGCAAAAAATCCATTCCGTTCCGGCAAGCCGGAGTGTGGGGGAGTGCCGATCGATTTTGGCAGTATCAGCGCTCCGGATTACCGGGAACACCGGCGCAACCGATTTCGTGAATACGCCCGTCAATATGGCTGGATGTTTTATAATACCACAGCAGGCACCTGGTGCGAATTACAGCTGGCTCAGAAAAAATATCCCGATGCAATTACCCATGATAAAAGTGTCATGTATATCCTGAATTCCTGGTCGACTCATCATGATCAGGAAATCCGGGTTTTTCCAATGGCGACTTCGTTTGCCGAGGAGTTTGAAAAGGACTTGGTAAGCTTGGCTGAAGACTTGAATGTACCCGGCTTTGCCCTGGATTGCGCATACGGCGGTGCTTATTATCGCGGGTCTGCCGTTAAAAAATCTTTGCCGGGGCGCGCCTGGGATGAAGAGGGCGTTTTTATTGACCAGAGTGTCGCCATCAATCACCAAGTGGATTTTATCCACCAGATTTATTCCGAACCGGAAAAGAAATTAACGGCATTTATCAACGGCTATTTGAAAGGTGATTTTGTCATGGTCGAAACTCCCTATTTGAACATTGGGAAGTTTCGTCGCTGGATGCCTCTTTTGCGCTGGTATATCGGGCCGAGACCAGGCTGCGTGCACGGACATGGTTTCCTTTTTAAAGATATTGTGCCGGACTGGCGCAACAAAAGCCCAGAGTATTTCCAAGAATTGATGCCTAAACTTTCCGATTTCATCATTTTGAACCAATTCAAATATGGGTTAACTAACAGCTATCTGACGATGTACGGAAACCCACAGCAAATATATATTTTTCCAGAAGCCTTTGAGCTGATGCGAGCCGGTTGGCAGGCAGAACTACCGCTGATTTTAGAAGATGGCATGCGAGTACCCTATCTATCTCGCTACGGAAGTGGAGTCCAAACCTACTTCTTCTTGGGGAATTCCGGCGCTGAGGACGTGGAAGGACAAGTCCGCTTTGATAACCAGGCATTAATTGAACCAGGTTGGGCTTTATTGTGGAACCGGAAAATGCGGCAGCAGGCCAGCACTGAAAATCAGCTGGACGGGGTGTTCACCCAAGTGCAAGCGCAACTGCCATCCCGAGTCCCGGTCCTCTATGAAAGCGTCGCCGCTTTGCGCAGTGAAGTCGCGAAACAACAAGTCCTGGTCAAGGCCGACAAAGACCTTGATCGACAAATCTACCATCTGCACTGGCAGAATAAAAACAATTTTGAGGGACAATTGCGCTTTCGTACAATCCGCCACTTCGACTTGCAAGACGTCCGTTTGAATGGCAAAACAGTCCCCATTGAAAATTATCAAAGCAACAAACTGGATTTTGCTCCGAACAGCAAGCTGGAAATCACCTATCAATCCCAGTTGTTTCATTTGCCTGAAAAAGCAATCTTGGAATTTCCTTTCAGCACTGCAGACGGCAAACTCCATTGCCAGGTGCAGGTAGAAAAAGGCAATGAAGCTGCGTTAGCCTTGGCTGAACGTTTTACGACATATTTTGCTTTCTGCAAGGAAAAGAAACTTTTGCCAGACAACAGTCCTGAATTAAACATTTTGGAAACCAAAACGATGACGGATGCCCCCAATGCCATCTGCATTCTTCTTGACTCAACCACAATGCCGAAGGCCTGGCAGGAGATTCCCTCGGGTATCAGCCGCAATTCCAGCGGGACACTCCAGATCAGAGCAAAAGATATTGGCACAGCAGAATTGCTGCTTGAAGAATTGTTTCAGGTGATGGATAAACGGTTTGAATATATTTTTCCATTCCGCTATGTTATGGGACTGCATCGGGATATGCTGGTGCATTTCAAAATGTTGGATAAGCATTTCCCCTACCATAAATATTTTGAGGTGGCGCCATGAAGAAAGTCTTGTTCAGTTTACTTCCTCTTTGTCTGTTGGCTACGGCTTGCAGAAATGTCGATTGCTGTTTGCGCTCTGCCACTCTTTCTGGAACAGAAAGCCGCATCCTTCAGAACCAATTCATTCGTGCAGAAATAGTTCCTGCAGCCACAGGTGGGATTGTGGGCTTGACCTATCTGCCCCTGCAAAAAGAAATTCTGCCTCCTTTTCAATATATGGTTGAAAAAATTGATTTGATCCCTGACCGTACTGTTATCAAAGGCGGAGGCTCGCGCATTCTGCTTTGGGGAGAAAAAAATCTTTCCAGTCAAGAAATGTCGATCCGTGCTGAAAAGGCAACCGCGGATTGCTGTTCGGTTGAACTGTTTAATCCCTATTATCAAAGTTCGAACTTGAGCCTGCAAAAAAAAGTTTCGTTGAACAAAAATCGTGCTGCTCTGCAGATTGACTTGGAAGCGCAGAATAAGACTTCACGTCCTATTACGGTAACCTTGTGGGATAACATGATTGCCCAACTGCAGAATGACAGCATGGATACGATACTCATGCCCGCCCGCGGCAAAACAACGAAAATCGGTAAACGTGGTGTCCAGTTCCTACCCGAAGACGGAATTTTCAACGATAATGATGATGTCTTTGATAAGGTGATTTTTATCGCTCCCGCTCGAAACTGGATTGCCCGGAAAAACCCAAAAAGCTCACTGATTTTTGCCATTCGCGGTGATTTTACCGATTTGTCTCCAGAAGGCTTTTTCTATACCTGGAAAAAACAAAGTGGGTCTCCATTGCATACAATGGAACTGATCTTTAATCCATATGTGTTAGAAGCACAGAAAAACAAATGCTACCGACTCGAATATCTCTTTTTCCAGGGTTTACCCAGCTTGGATGAAATCTGCGGTGATATCGGAATCTACGCTGAATTCCAGAAAAAACAAGTCCTTTTTTTGTTCAATAGTGTGGATTTTGTTCCAGAAAAAAATCTGCAAGTCCGTCTTCGGAATACTGAAAATCAGGAATTTTACTTGGGCGAAAAACAACTTCGTGCTTTGTCGCCGACAAAAGTGCAGAAGCTGCTTTTCACTTTGCCCCCCCTGCCCCCGGGAACGTATCAGCTCCAAGGCTGTTTTGAACAAAATGAATCTTTTGAACTCCTGAAAACGCTGACCATTGAACCTGGGAGTCCGACCAACGCAAGTCATTGATTGAACTGGGGCAGACCAATAAGGACACCTTGCCTTGATCCTCAATCATGATTAAATATGTTCAAGATCAAACTTCTTGACTTCGGGGAAAAAGAGTTTGTGGGGAAACCGGTTTTCCTTGTGGCTTTAGAACATCGTTTTATGGTCAAAATAATCGCGTGGACAGCAAAAACACCCTAGGGAAAAAGCCCTTTGCCATAAACCTATTTTCCTCGATGATTTTCAGAAAAACGGCTTGTTTTTTTAAATCAGTTGTTGTAAAGGTTGTTATAAAATTTGGGTATTCACCTGAATTTGTGGGTACAAACGAATAAAAATGACACAGGGAGCTCTGCTCCCCGTACCCCTCGGGATTTTCCAAAGGCATTGGCATCTCCCAGGCATTACGCCTGATTAAAGAGGTGCGGCTACAATATGATGTGATAGTCTGCACAGCCAGACAATCATAGCCCTGAGCAAGAATCCATAGCAAGGTAAACGCTTAACCAACTTCTTGACAAAAGAGTTTTTGGGGACGGCTTTGCGCCGTAGGCGCAAAGATGCTGTCAGACGCCATATAATTGTTCCGGAAATTACGCCATATAAGAGGCCGGGGCAATGTATCGTTCCGGAACAATTAACTGTCATGAATATCTGATTTTGTTGTATTTCTTCAATATTCTTGAT
>JBAXYW010000216.1:0-7394 GCA_041670605.1 Lentisphaeria bacterium | reverse complement strand
GAAGTGCCGGGGATTCGTAGCTGGCGCCGTTCTACCCGCTTCCCCATTCCTGTAGAGGTCATTTCGGGACGTGTGCGTTCGTCGGATAGGCACGTTTGTAGTTCAGACTTCAGTCTGCGTGGCTCCTACGGGCTGAATGATTGTAGAATAGAAATTCCCAAGCTTTTTAGGAATCTTTACGCTTTCATGGAGCCTCCATGACTTTTTATGATAGTGTATGATTCTGCTTGCAAATTTGCTCCGGAAAGCTATTTTTTTGTCGTCACGCAGAAATCATCCAGCCCACCCAACCGGGGGGCCTCCTGCCCTAAAGTGGACGCGCACGAAAAGCGAGCGATAAAAATAAGAAACCAAGGGAGGGCGTGAGCGATTCCTTTTTTGCCCGCCTTGGCCTGCGGCAGTTCTGAGAGCAGAAGCCCGTTTTGGAATTACATTTTCATAAAGCCCGTTACTGTTTAAGCCGGGCATAAATCCCCTCCATTCGTTATAAGGACTACATAATGGAAATTTCAGCACTTCCGATTGGCAAACAAAAACCCGCTTTGACTTTTCCACATTTTCCGACTCTCTGGCAGGCGGTACTCTGGCGCAATTGGGGAATTGTCCCGATCGAACGCTTGGCCAAAGCCCTGAATTGTACGCCGGAAAACCTGCTGGAGGCTGGAAAGCAACTCGGTCTGGAGGTCGATGACTCTCTCTGTAAACTTTGGCTTAAACGCGGCTATCAGACGATTATCCGGCAAAACTGGCACCTGCTCACCTACCAGCAACTGCTGATCATACTGGAATGGACTCCGGAAAAACTCGAATACATCCTCCGGGAAGATGATTTCCTGTGGCATAAAATGGGCAATTTTAAACCTGAAGTCATACCGCCACAATATGCAGCGCTTACTGCCACTCAGGCCGCTCAGACCAGCCTCCTCCAGCAATGGCAGAAAGGATGCATAGCAAAATCAGTGCCGGCTCAGGAAAAACCATTTGCTTTTTTGAGTCAATCGCTCTCGAACGGCAAAGCCTTGCCGCAGCCAAATTCCGGGTTGCGCATGATTTATTCCTATTCTGCATTATATGGAGATCCTCTGATGGACAGTGATGCGGATCCCTACCCGGAACAGCTCTTGGCCGATTATGCCGCCACCGGCATCAATGCGGTTTGGATGCAGGCAGTATTGTATTCTCTGGTTCCCTGGTTTGGTGAAAGCGACTACTCCAAAGATTGTGAAACACGCTTGGAGAATTTGCGAAAACTGGCGCAACGCATGGCTCGACATGGCCTGAAATTGATTCTTTACCTGAATGAACCCCGCGGTATGCCGGATGAATTCTTCAAAATGCATCCGGATTGGCGTGGAGCCAAGTCTCCCTCAGACCATCTGTATGCCCTATGCACCAGCAATCCCGCGGTTCTACAACAGTTAAGCCAAGGAGTGGAAACCTTATTTCGCAAGGTACCGGAACTGGGCGGCCTTTTCTGTATCACAATGTCGGAAAATCTGACCAACTGTTTTTCCAAAACTGCGGCGGACAACGTCCCTCCCTGCTCTCTTTGCTGCAAACGCACACACGCCGAGGTCATAAGCGAAGTGATTCAGACCCTGGAACGTGGCGCACACCGAGCCAATCCCAATGCCGAAGTTATTGCCTGGAGTTGGGGCTGGTCTCCTGAATGGGATGCTGAAGTCATCGCGCGGCTGCCGAAACAGGTAAAGTTGATGATGGTCAGTGAAAGCTATCTTGAAACCGATTGCTGCGGCGGGGTCAAAGGGAAGGTCATTGACTATTCGATTTCCAAACCCGGCCCCGGACCGGCTTTTATCCGCCTTGCTGCTCTGGCAAAAAAAGCTGGCATTCCGGTCATTGCCAAAGTACAGTTAAACAATACTTGGGAAAATTCTGCGGTGCCCTACATTCCGGTTCCGGGTCTGGTGCAGGAACATTTAGACAAATTACGCGCGCTCGGCGTTCAGGATTTCATGGTCAGCTGGACGCTTGGTGGATATCCCGGCGGAAATCTGCGGCTGCTGGATTTGACCAAAGAACAACTGATCAATGATAAATTTGGAACTGCTGCTGCTGCAGAAATGCTCAAAGCATTTTCGTTTTTTGACAAGGCTTTCCGTCTCTTCCCCTTTAATTCCACTGCCCAAATTTATCTAGCCCCGCAAAATTACGGGCCGGCGAATTTATTATTTGCCCAGGAAACTGGCTATACGGCAACGATGATTGGTTTTCCTTATGATGATTTGAAAAGCTGGTGTGGTGGGGACTTCTATCCTGAGAGTTGTTTTGAAGAAGCGTTTGCCCGTTTAGCAGAGCTCTGGCAGATCGGTCTCAGTATCCTGAAAAATACCGCTTCTCTGATAACAGCTGATAAACAGGCAAATTATCTGGAACTGATGCATGTTGCCGAAGCAGCTTCCTGCCATTTTCTCAGTACTTGGCTGCAGATCATGTTTATCCGACGACGCAATACCGGAGATCGAGGCGGCATGTTGACGGCTTTGAAAGGAGAAATTGAACAAGCCGAAACTCTGCTCGCATTGGTACGTCAGGATTCCCGCTTGGGCTTCGAAGCAACGAACCATTACTATTACAACGAAAATACCCTGAAAGAAAAAATCTTCAATTGCCGTTATCTGATGGGAAAATTGTAACAAACGAAAGCGATCAAGACTACCCCTGTTCCCTTTGTATTGGCTCCTCTCTGTGCCTCAGTTTTAGGGAACAACTTCTCCCGCACTCCCCCCGTTCCCCACAACTCACAACTTACCATTCACAACTTACAAAAGCGAGCGTCCGCTCGCGTCCCCGTTCCTGGACAAATCCGTCGGGTGCCGCAGAGACCTGCGGCATCTACTTTTGACGCCTCCATTTTTCAGAACAGCAGTGAATTACGGTACGGGAGGCTGGCGAAAAAATCGGTGCGCCATAAGCTCGCACCACACATCAAGTGTTTTGTCTGATGATATCAAAAGCGTCAAAAGCCTCGAATTCAGCATAAATCTGCGTTTTGACTTTACGTTTTTGGCTTGACAGTGTATCTTTTAAAAGAGTCAATTTGATGTTTTTTTAGTTTATTGACACTGTATTTGCAGTTGCAGTTGAAGAAAAGGAGAAAAAATGGCGGTTCCCTTCAAAATTGATTTAAGTGGCAAAGTCGCTCTGGTTACTGGTGGTGGCGGGATTCTTTGCAGCGGAATGGCGGTAGCTTTGGCCGAATGTGGTGCAAAAGTCGCTGTATTGGATTTGCGCAAGGAAGCGGCCGACAAAGTAGCCGATCAGATCATCCGCAATGGCGGTCAAGCCATTGGTGTAGCCTGCAATGTTCTTGAACGTCCAAGCATTGAAGAAGCCGATCAGATCATCCAGAAGACCTTCGGTGCCTGTGATATCCTGATCAACGGTGCTGGTGGAAATCATCCTAAGGGAACGACTTCCCAGGAAACTTTCAGCAAAGAGATTTTTGAAAAGGCAGACCCCACCCAGATTTCCTTTTATGATCTTGACCCGGCCGGCATCCAGTTCGTTTTTAACTTAAATTTTCTGGGCACTTTGCTGCCCACCCAGGTATTCACCAAAGCGATGGCGCAACGCGGCAGTGGGATTGTGATCAATATTTCCTCGATGAATGCTTTCAAACCGCTGACGAAAATTCCCGCCTACAGTGCTGCCAAAGCCGCCGTGAGTAACTTCACGCAATGGCTGGCCGTTCACATGGCGCCGGCCGGCATTCGGGTCAATGCCATTGCTCCGGGTTTTTTCTTGACTGACCAAAACCGGGCTCTGCTGATGAATCAGGATGGTAGCCCGACGCCACGCTCGCAAAAAATCATGGCGCATACCCCGATGGCAAAATTTGGTGAGCCTGCTGATCTGATTGGGGCTTTACTCTGGTTGGTTAGTGACCAAGCCGCTGGCTTTGTCACCGGCACGATTATCCCGATCGATGGAGGTTTCAGCGCTTATTCCGGCGTCTGATCCGGAAAGTTTAATTCGTTCGACAGCCCGACAAAACACCTCCAACAAAGGCCGACGATATGAATTCGCCGGCCCTTTCTTTGAATCCAAGTGAAACGCAACTCGGCCTCAGAGCGTGATATCAGGAGAAAAACATGGCAAAGAAAAATTTATTAGTTGCTCAATCCGGCGGTCCCTCGCCAGTGATAAACAGTTCGTTGCGCGGGGTTATTGAAACTGCCCGCTGTTTTCCGGATGCGATTGACCAGGTTTACGCTGGCTGGCATGGCATTGAGGGAGTACTGAAGGAAGAACTGCTGAATTTAAGTTCACAGGATGAGCAGGAAATAGCGTTGTTGCGCAATACTCCCGCGGCCGGTGCCATCGGCACTTGCCGCTACAAGGTCAAGAAAAACCAGAAAGAGGATTTTGATCGCATTGTGGCCGTTCTAAAAGCGCATAACATTGGCTATTTTCTTTACAATGGCGGCAATGATTCGATGGATACCGCCCATAAAGTCGCCAGTTTAGCCCAGGAACGCGGCTTGGATGTTCTGGGCGTCGGCATCCCAAAAACGATTGATAACGATGTCGGGGACAGTGAATTCAAGATCATCGATCACACGCCTGGCTATGGCTCCGTTGCGCGGTATTGGGCGCAATTGGTGCAGAATGCCGATGAAGAGAACCGTGGTTCCTGTCCCGCGGATCCGGTTTTGGTTCTGCAAGCCATGGGTCGCAAGATTGGCTATATTCCAGCCGCTGCCCGTCTGGCGGATCCTAAACGTGAAATGCCGCTACTGATTTTCATTGCCGAAGCTGAGCTGAGCATGGAAGAAATGGCGGAAAAAGTCAACGAGATGGTCAAGAGCAGGGGGCGCGCGGTTGTCGTCATCAGCGAAGGTTGTGACGTTGGCGATATCGGCATTCTGAAAGACAGCTTCGGGCATGCCCAGTTTGGCGCCAGTGAGCTGACTGCTCAACAGGCCATGGTCAATTACCTGAACCGGCATGGCCTGCCAGCCAAAGGCAGCGCCCGCGGACAGACCTACGGAACCGACCAGCGCGATACCGCCATCTACGCCTCCGTTGTCGATCTCGACGAAGCCTATCGGGTCGGCCAGAAAGCCGTCCTTCTGGCGGTGGAAGGGCAAGGGGGATATATGTCAACCATCCTTCGTGAACCCGGTTTGATTTACAGCGTGCGCTATGACAAGGTTCCGCTGGGCGATGTTGCCAACTCGGAGCGCACTTTCCCGTCCGCTTGGCTGAGCAAAGACAAATGCGATGTGACGGATGACTTCCTGCACTATGCCACGCCATTGATCGGCGAAGACTGGCCGTCAGTCCCCCTGCTGATGGGGCGTCAGCGCTTTGCCCGGCTGAAGCCCATCTTCGCCGAGAAAAAGCTGCCTGTTTTCATTCCGGAAGCAGTTCGATGAAAGACGGATGTTCCGCTCAACCCTGCTTTTGGCGCTTCTTTGCTGCCAAAAGCCAGCTCTTCGATTCCTGGTAATTTCTGCCTTTTTAGATTTCTTAATCCATGTTAAGCGTCCACGAATTAAAAGTCTGGTTTCCGATTCGTCGGGGGATTTTTCCCCGTATTGTCGGGCAGGTTCGTGCGGTTGACGGGATCAGTCTCTCCCTTCCGTCTGGCCAGACGCTGGGTCTGGTCGGAGAATCCGGCTGTGGCAAAACAACTTTTGGACGAGCCATTCTTGGGCTGGAAAAAGCGACATCCGGCAGGGTTTTGTTCAATGGGCAGGATTTAACGGCTCTGAAAGGCAAAGCGCTGCGACAGGTGCGCCGTGGTTTGCAGATGATTTTTCAGGATCCATATGCCTCGTTGAATCCCCGCATGTGTATCCAGGAACTGATCACAGAAGGCTTGCTCGAACATGGCCTGCTGGGCAAAGAAACCCGCGAAGAAGCCGCCATCCGCCTGATGCATGAAGTCGGACTGGAGCCAGAAAGCCGTTTCCGTTTCCCGCATGAGTTTTCCGGCGGCCAGCGGCAGCGTATCAGCATCGCACGAGCTCTTTCGTTGCAACCTCAATTTCTGGTTTGCGATGAGCCAGTCAGTGCGCTGGATGTCTCCGTTCAAGCGCAGGTCATTAACCTGTTGATTGAACTGCGGGAAAAACATCAGCTTACCTATCTGTTTATTTCGCATGATCTCAGTGTCGTACGCCTGATCTCGCAGCGTATTGCGGTCATGTATCTGGGTAAACTAGTTGAGTGCGGTACCAGCCAGGAGATCCTGGATTCCCCTCTACATCCTTATACCCGGACGCTGATTGCAGCCATCCCTGTACCCGGTAAGGCGCGGCATAAAAAAAATCGTGTTCCTATTGGAGAGGTGGGTCACTCTGCAGCGGAAGGTTGTTCGTTCTATCCGCGTTGCCCAGTGGCGTTGCCGGAATGCAGTCACTGCAGCCCTCCCCTGCTGGAGTTTGAGGGACGTCTGGTAGCCTGTCACCGCTGCCGTAATTAAATGAAATGTCTCATTTGTTTTTACACCATGATAAAACTTGATATTATTGTTGTTGGAGTGCTCAGTGTTAATTGCGTCATTGTCTGGAATTCTGAGACGAAAGAAGCCTATGTGGTGGATCCAGGTGCAGATGCTGAAATGATTCAGGACAGAGTTACGCAATTGGGTGTCACTCCTCGTGCGATTCTGCTGACGCATGGGCATGTTGATCATATCCTGGCGGTTTCGGAGATTGCCGAACACTGGCAGATTCCCGTTTGGATTCATCCGGAAGACATCGCCTTATATCTAAGCCCGGACAATGCCCTCCTGCCCTGGATACCCGCCGCTCAAAACCTGCCTCAGCCAATCGCTGCTATCCCCGCCATAGATGGCTTGGCATTCACTTTGCTGCATACGCCGGGGCATACAAAAGGCGGAGTCTGTTTCTATTTTCCAGAGGAAAAATTTGCTCTGACCGGAGATACGCTTTTCAAAGGAACCCATGGACGTACCGATTTCCCGGGAGGCAGCCAGAGGGAAATCATGCATTCCATCAAAAATATTCTCTTCAAACTCCCTGATGATACCCTTATTTATCCCGGACATCATGCGTCCTCCAGCATCGGAAACGAAAAGAATAATCCTTTCTTTTGACGCCCGGTTGATATTGGTCGGCTGGATGCGTCCTGCGATGCGACAACCTCTTAGTTTTTGTGTCGTACAGGCTTGCGTCCCGAGTTTGTAGTTCAGGCTGCGAGGTTCCGCGGACAAGCTCCCGTCCTCGGATTTTCCCCAGAATGTGGCCGGAGCTTCCAGCTCCGGATCCGATCCCGTTCCCCTGCGGTCGCAAGCGACCGCCAGCAGAACAGCAGACGTACTGTCTTTCTCTGTAGTGCCTCTCCGAGGCACCTGTTTTTGATGGGTGCCTTTCCCCAGGCTGAAGCCCGGGGTTAAGCAT
>JBAXYW010000215.1:0-7400 GCA_041670605.1 Lentisphaeria bacterium | reverse complement strand
GGGAGCGGGGAGGATCCGGAGCTGGAAGCTCCGGCCACATTCTGGGAGCGGGGAGGATCCGGAGCTGGAAGCTCCGGCTACATTCTGGGAGCGGGGAGGATCCGGAGCTGGAAGCTCCGGCCACATTCTGGGAGCGGGGAGGATCCGGAGCTGGAAGCTCCGGCTACATTCTGGAGCGGGAGCGGGGATATGGAGCGCCGGCGTCCTCGCCGGCATCCCCTGATCGCGGTTCGTTTTCATCTCGAAAAATGGATGCACATCTCCCGTTCTGTTGGCGGTCGCTTGCGACCGCCGAAAGCATGAACAGGGAGCGGGAACGGGGCATATAAATGTATGGCAAGAGAAAAAAATTGCAACTCTGATATGCATTTTTAGGAGGGAATGATGGGCAGAAAGTTAGTCATTGACGCCAGTATTTACCGGGAACCGGCTTCCGGTGTGCATTTAGCGGTTCGCAATGGGGTTCTGGCCGAAGTCCCTTTTTTGCAGGCATCTTTTCAGTCCTTGCTGATTGCCAGTTTTCCTCCGGTACCAGAGGTTGAATGCATGCCGTTACCCACATGGGCTGGAACTGCTGTGGGACGGATTTTCTGGCAACAGTGTTATTTGCCACGACTTTTGAAAAAACACGAAGCCGATCTTTTGCATGCTGAGGCTTATACTATGCCCCTGAATTGTTCGCTTCCGGTTTTGCTTAATGTACATGATATTATTGCCTTGGAATACCCGCAATGGTGTTCGTTTCAGAATGTCTGCCATATGCGGGCTTTGCTGCCGGGCAGTATCCGAAGAGCGGCCAAATGTCTGGTGCCGACGCGTCATGTTGCGCAACGGCTGCAGGCCGTTCTGGGAGTCCCTTTCCGGAAGATTGAGATCGTTCCCTGGGGAGTGGATTATCAGCGTTTCAGCACCGTCTCCCAGCTCTTGGAATTCGAGTTGCCGGAGAATTATTTTTTGTTTGTTGGCAACCTCGAACCCAAAAAAAACCTGGAGTTTTTATTGAAAGCGTATGCAGATAGTGCACAACAGTGTCAATGTGCGTTGGTAATTATCGGGCGCGCGGGCTGGAAATGCACTTCGCTGCAGCAAACCCTGCGCAACTGGTCAGGCCCCGGTCAGGTTCGCTGGCTGGGAAGAGTGCCGGATCCGGTTGTTACGGCAGTATATCAGAAGGCAAAAGCGCTGATCATGCCTTCCTTAGAAGAAGGATTTGGCCTGCCGATTCTGGAAGCAATGGCGTCCGGCATTCCGGTACTTCACAGTAACCATCCAGCCTTGGTGGAAGTCGCCGCCGGAGCCGGCTTGGCTTTTTCGCCCTACGACAGCAACGAACTCGCTGACCTGATGAAAAATATCGCCGGAAATTCTGCATTGCGTGAAGAGTTGCGGCAAGCCGGACAACAACGGGCGCAGAAAGCGACCTGGAATAATTGGGGAAGACAAAGCGCCAATATTCTGCAAAATATGTGAGATGACTTGGTTGGAAAAGAACCGATTTTCCGCCGTCGGATAATTATTTCGCAGCGGCCTTCGTTTTATGCTTGTTTGGATGGTAAATTGGGGTTAAATTACTCGTAGAGCGAATTCTGCGGGATGACAGGTCGGATCCTGTCACTCATTTTCTTGATTTTGAGGTTTTTATGTTCCAAACCAACAGCATGGGATATCTTGAGCCGGGCACCATACTGACCGGCAACTATAAATATCAGATTGTCAGCGAAGTTGGCCGTGGAGCAATGGCTGTTGTCTATTTGGCAAAACAGATTGATTTGGATCGACTGGTTGCCGTAAAAGTCTTGTCATCGGAACTCGCTTCCAATACCAGTTTTGTCCTCCGCTTCTTTAACGAAGTGCGCACTGCTGCAGCGCTATCCCATCCGAATATTATTCAGGCTTATGATGCCGGCATTGCAAGTGGTGATATCTATTATTTTGCGATGGAATATGTGAATGGGGAGACCTTGTTAAGACGGTTGTTGCGAGAAGGTCATCTTGAGGTCGCTCCGGCTCTTAAATATGCCTTGGAGATCGCGAATGCTCTGAATTATGGGTGGCAGGGGCAGCGTCTGACGCATGGCGATATCAAGCCGGAAAATATTATGATTAATGATTTGGATCAGGCAAAACTGGCGGATTTTGGTCTGGCGAAAGTGACCGGTCATGACTATGAAGGCCAGGAGCTGATGTTGACGCCGCATTATGCTTCTCCAGAGTTAATCAATGGAATGCGCCCAAAAGATGATTGCCGTGCTGATATTTATGCCTTTGGTGCCAGTTTGTACCATTTGTTGGCAGGACGCCCCCCCTTTCCTGGCAATGATGGACAGGCTGTTATGAAACGGCATTTGCATGAAGCGGTAGAACCTCTTTTTTTACGTTGCCCGGGGATACGTTCTGATCTTTCCGATTTTATTGGCAGTTTGTTGGAAAAGAAACCTGAAAATCGTCCTCTGGACTGGACTGCGGTTTTGAATGGTTTAGAGCGCTGCAACAGTACGGTTGTCAGCAAGGCTGGCAGAGATCATAATAAGGTTCGTTTTCGGCATACGAGTGGCAATGTGAAAATTAGCCAGGTCTCTGCTCCGGCTTCCGCATTTTCCGGCAATCCTCTGAAACCCAAGGATCGAAAAACAAAGAGTGCCAGTTCCTACTGGTGGTATGTTGCATTGCTTTTTTCTACTGCTTTGTTGTTGATATTCAGTTATTTATACTGGTGTCGGCATCTTAAAAAATGTTTGGATGTCAAGTTGGAAGAGGTGATACAAGAAAGTAAAAACGGTAACGTCAGCAGTCCAGATAATCCCTCTGCGCAGCTGATGGACAAACTGCAAAAGGGAAAACAGCAGGCTTTGCCTGCCAGTCGGCTTATTAACCAAGCCGATCCTTTGTCAGAAAATGTTTTGGCGAAGGATGTTGTGGAGGAAAAAGAAGTCCTGTCAGGTTTGGAAACAATACTTGACGACAAAGAGCCTGATGTTTCTGGAGCAGACGAAAAAGCCTCCCAAGCAGAAGAGGCAGGAGTTTTTACGGAAGAAAACAGCGATCCAGCTTTTTTGAAACTTGCTGAGACGACGGCAGCACAAACGGTTCCGGTATATCCGGATTATTCGCTGTTTTCCCTTTTAAGCGCTTTGCAACGGCAGGCCTTGGGAGAACTTCAGGCTTGGTATCTGTTGGCTACTTTCCAACATATTCCGGGACAATCGGGTTCTGCGGAGAAAATGATGCGGTCGCTGGAATTTTGGTTACAGCAGAATCCGGAGCAGAATTCTCTTTCGGAACTGGTTGAATTTGTGCAAAAAGAAGTGGTGCCACGCTTGGATGAGGGTCCATCCCGGTTGTTGTTGAAAAAAGAGGTTTTGCTTGGCAAAACATTTACCGCCAGGAACAATCTGAAACTGGTTATCCGTAACGTTCTGCCCGAAGGGCTGGAAATTGATCAGGTTTTGGAAAAAGGCACTATGTTGCGTACAATGACTTGGCGTGAAGTGATGGATGCCCAACTGCTGCTGGATTTGTATCGGGTTGTTTTTTTTGAAGCCAAAATCGATGCGAAACCGGAATCCTATTTGGCGCAACTCTTGTTCAGTCGCAACGCAAAAGTATTTCAGACTGCGGTTAAGGAATTTACAGCTGCCGGGGGACGGCAGGGGGCTCTTTGGGAGGAGTTGGGGAACAAGGTTATTCTGAGCGATCGTGATTACCAAATCTTGAAAGAACTTTTTGAATTAAGCAGAATTTGCCGTCAGGGGAGCCGGTTGGAGGCGGGGCGAATTGCACGGCGTTTACTGCGTACCAACAACACGGTAGCTTCAGGATATCGGGAATTGCTGGAAGTCATCTCGTCCGCTTGCGAAGAATTTCAGTTGGATATACTGGGCGGCAGCTTGGTACGGGAGGCACAGGAACTCTTGCCGAAAAAACCGGATCAGGCTTTGGCTCTTCTGAACAAGGCACAATGTTTTTGCAACCAAGTGAAATACCCTGAAAAAGAGCAACTTAGCAGTTTGCAGGAAAGTGCAATTCGTTTTCTCGCGGATCAGCCTGTATACATCGTAAACGCGGATGGTATAAGCGGCTGGCCTTTTGTCAGCCGACGCAACAAGGCTCCCTGGCCATTTTGGAGTCTCGCCTTAGCCAGTAACTTTAAAAAGGCAGAAGCGATGTCGGAACCATCTTTGAAGGCCTTGCAGGTGCTGGCCAACTTGGAGGCAGGAAACTGGAGCGAGGTTTTTGGCAAAGAAGACTTGCTCCATGAAGCGGCCTTGCCATCCGACGCCCCTGCTGCAGCAATCGCTGCTTTGCTGTATGGGCGTAGTCTCCTGCAATGGCGGAATGGAGAAGAACAAAAACCTTGGCAAACGGAGCTTCTCAGGCTGCATAAACTGCCACTGCAGGAAGACATTGCTCCAATTGTCAAATCCCTGCTTTTCGAATATACCGTGTTGAGCCGCTGCCTTCTCAATCCGGAAGCAGTACAAATTTTGCGTTTGTATCCGGATCAATTCTGGCTCAGTGGCAAGGCAGAAAATTGGGGGCGCACTATTCGTATTGTTCTGACCGGGTTGCTGGTTCAAGGACAATACTCACGTGCTTTCGAGCTGAACGAGCATTTTTTGACTTGGTTGAAGGGGAAAAAAGGGCAGAAAGAGTTTTGTAAGGAGCTGCAATGGCTGCAAAGCGTGGCGCAACCCGCTCTGATGGAAAAACAATCTCTGCTTGGCGTAGACCTGAAACCCTCGCCTGTTGATTTTTATCGAGGAGCGGAACCGTTGGAAAGCGAATATCAATTCCGCTTGCTGTTGGCGGCGCTTGGCCCATTCAGCCTGTCTGGACGGGAGGATCGCCGACTGCTGGATTATTTTACAAGCCAGGCCAAGGGCTGGCAAAGAATGGGTGGGGATGCCATTTTTGATTGGCTCCTTCGGCGGGTCTCTTATCAGATTTCCCTCGGAGAGATTAAAGAGGCCTATCAGCTCTGCGGACAAATCATCTCTCTGCAGGCGCCTTGCCTTTTTGCCTACCTGCCCCGAATCCATCTTTTACGGGCGGCTTTGCTTTGCTTGAATGGACAGACAGCGGCTCTGTATGATGTATCTTTTTTGCTACGCAATTGCGCAGCCGCCTCCGAACAGGAAAAAACATTGATAAAAATCGTTGATAATCAAATACAGTTTAACCGCTCTGATAAAGAGGAACTCCGATCGTATTGGGGGAATCTGCTCTGGTTTTGTTTCCAACTGGGAGGGAGCCAGGCTGTAGGTGGAACCTCCCCTGATCGCTGGGTGTCCAAGGAAAGCGTTGCAGGTGAAATGTTGTTGCAAAAGGCTTTGCTGAGTGATTTCATGAAGGAATCAGAGCCAAAATCCGCAGAAAAGGAGCCATGATGCTTTGCGACCGATGTCATAATGAAGAAGCCTGTATTCATATCCGCGGGATCGATCCTCAAGGAAATGTTCATTCCTTGAATTTCTGTGCTTCCTGCGCGTTTCGTGAATTTCTTGATGAACAAGCCAATCCCAGCGAATTGTCGGAAGCCTTTCGTCTGGCTTCTCTCCCCAACCCTCTGGATTTGCAAAAAATACTTAGTGAACTGATAAAAAAGGTGGAAAATAGCAGCAGTCCGGCTGACAGCAGCGATGAAAAAATGGAAAGTTGTCCGGATTGCGGCTTGACGAAACATGATTTTCGTCAGACGATGTTATTTGGTTGTCCGGGTTGTCTGGAGGCATTTAAAAAGGAGGTATCAGCATATTTAAAGCTGCCTGAAGATTTCTCCTTTGAGACTATCGAGAATTCTGTTGGCGGGAATCCAAGTCGTTTTCCCGTCGGAACCGGGCAATCCGCATTCCGGAGCCTGAGCGCCCGTTTGCAAGCCGCAGTGCAGGCTGAAGAGTATGAATTGGCGGCAAGCCTGAAACAGGAGCTGGAATGCTTGCAACAGGAAATCGCCAATCCTCAAAAGGAAGAGTCGGGTTGTGCTTGGGGCAGTGTACCAGTTGTGGATGAATTTGCTGCTCCTGAACAAGTACTGCCGAATCTGCCTTGGCTGCCGAAACACAAAACTGGGAACCCCTTGATCCGCATCTCAAGCCTGCTTTTTTTCAGCCGAAATTTGGGTTCCTTTGCGTTGCCGCCCTTTGCAAATCACCTTGAACAAAGCGAGGAAGTCTGCGGTTTATTGAGTCCGTTTTTGCAAAAGGAGCCCTTGTTCGGGCGAGTACGGGAATACAATCCCCAAGCCATGGGGAAAAAAGAACGGCTGGAATTGACGGAAAGGGGATGGTGCCCTCACGAATTTGTTTTTCGCAGCCATGCCAGCCGTGTTTTTGTCAGTGAAAATGAGCGAGTGGTCGGGCTGTTAAACAATATTGATCACTTACGTTTGAATCTCTGGGGCGATTGCGATGATCTGCCTGCGATGCTCAAACAGGGGACTCTTTTTGCAGAACATCTGAAGGCACAATTTTCACTGCAGTATGACCGACATTTTGGCGTTGTTTCCCGGCATCTGAATTCCTTGGGAACCGGATTGGGGATGGCAGAGCTGCTGCATTTGCCCGCCTTGCATTTCACTGGACAAATCGATCCGGTCATGCAGGCTTGCGCGGAACTGAATTTTCCCTTGAGACCCCTTTTCAAACAAAATGAATTTTCTGGAGGAGCTTTCTATATCCTGCAAACTCCACACGGTTTTTTTGTGCCGGATCAGCAGGTTGAAACGTTGATGGAATTGAGCCGGAATGTGGCTGGCCATGTAGTGCAATGCCGACAAAAAATGCAGTCGGATAACGACTGGCGATTACGTTTTTGTGATGCTATCGGGCGGGCCGTCGGCAATCTTAAGGGCATGTATTTGCTTGGTTTCGTGGAAGCGCAGCATCTGCTTTCCATCCTTTGGCTGGGACTTGAATTCAATATGCTTCCCTGGCTGAGTTTGGAACAAATCCTGCAAAAAATTACGGAATTGCTGACCTTGCCGGTTCAATTGGAAGGAAGTCAGAATCTGCAGAAAGAGCAAACGCGCATGCGACGCCAACTGGCGGAAAAATTTCGCCGCGATCTACTGCACCTTGAAGACCAAAATTGAGAGGGAGTCTTTTGCCGGACGAGTCAACAGGCTGCGGCAAGAATACGACCCAGGGTGGTGCAAGCATCCGCTTACGATGATCGTGGTTTGCTACTGACCAGAAAAGCTAATGCGTTCTGCATAAGCTGCTGTAGAAGTTTTTCCCCAAAAGACACGAAGCTGGCAGATTGAAGTTCTGAAAGATCCCCTATTCCGTTTTCGACCGTAAACGCATTTTAAAAGTTTCTTAGGCTCCAAAAACACCTTTTTTTTTGCTACAAAACGAGCATTATCGAAAGCCTGACCCCAAAACAGTTGCAATTCGTGCTGC
>JBAXYW010000214.1:0-7424 GCA_041670605.1 Lentisphaeria bacterium | reverse complement strand
GTCTCAAGGATCTTCAGTTCCAGCACCCGATTTGGAGCGCCATCCTGATACAAGGCTCCTAACCAGAGCCGACCATTCCAATTGTCCGGAGAACCGACCGCATCGAGATCAAGCCAAAACTCCTCTTCATCTTTTTTATTGACAGCAAAACTGGATACGATATTAATAATATCGCCCAATTGTTTTGTCCCCCAGGCAAGTGGCTCTGGGGACGTCCGATTCGGCCAGGCCAAGCCGATTCCACCCATGCTTCGGCTGACATACGCATTTCCTGCCTCTGTATTTGCTCCAAAGTCAAAGGTCAAGCCGAGGTAGCAATTCGGCATGTCATAATTCGTTCCCAAGCCTTTAACTCCTGCGATCATTGCCTCCCGATTGTATTGTCCAAAAGAACCGGAAAGTTTCAGTTTGACAAAGCGTTTTGCTTCAAATTCATAAGCCCCGCCGACCAGATACCAACGCGATTCTGGTGCTTTGTCAATTGTTAAAGTCAATTTTGCTTCATTGGGTTCAAAACGCAAGTTTCCAGCCCCAAGGCTATGAGTTTCTGCCATTCTGAGCAATTTGAAGCCTCGATTTGTGAACGCAATGTCAAGGTCCTCGCTACTGTTTTCCTGTTTCAAAGGGAGTGCTCTCCGGAAAAGAGCATGTTTTGGTTTTCCTGAAGCCAGTTTAAAATCTCTAGTCGTCAAAATCTTCCCGGTTCCATCGTAGAGTGTTGCCTGATAATCGCCACCGGTCACACCGGTTGGGATTTTAATGGAGGTTTTGCCGGCTTGAATCACTCCGCTCCAAACCAAATCAAGGTTTGAAGTGATCGCTGCCAGCACTTTCGCAGCGGCAGGTGCCGTGATTTTCAATGTCAGCTCTTTTCCGGGTTGACCAGGAGTGACCTGCAATGCGATGTCATCGGACAACGGCTCTACCGCCTTCAGCAGGATCTCCACCTTACTTTTGCCCTGGGGCACAGAAACGAGCGCCAGTGGCGTATCGTCAAGCACGATACAATCCGAAAATGTAGCAGAAACTCCGTTAACGCGTACAGATACGGGCAGAAAACCTGCAGGTAGCACGGATACGATCTCCGCCTCTTTACGTTCAGACTGAACAAGGAGGTCGATTTTTTGAGCGTTGATCAAGCCCTCGACTTTTACACCAAGGGTGTCAGGTAACCAGAGTTGATTACGCATTCCATCCACACTGTAGACCAAGGCGGGACTCTGGGTGACCAGCCATAACTTGAGTTCATCCGGTGCAAAAGAAAATTTCCGGCTCATCCGCGGAGCCATTCTTTCAGCGCCCAGGTACTTGGGGATGACAACAAAGTCGTTTTGCCAGCGTGATGCGCGATAATCCGCCTCACGTTCCGTTTCGCTTAACAGACCACGATGCAAGGAATGGGGTTTAACCGTCATACACCAGTGATACAGTGGTTTGGTTGAATCGGTCATTCCGAGTTTGCTGGGATCTGCAGACACCGTTTTTTCCAGCGAGGTTTCGCTGTGCGCTTTCATAAACAGCCAGGCTGCATTGCCTAAGGTAAGCGGCATCACTTCCAACATTTCATCCGACGAATAACGCCAGTTTGGCGCAACTGCGCCATCGACAAGTTTTGCCCAGCGGCTTTGTTGTTGTGCTGACATATAAGAGACATCCGGGCGTAAATCGGTACTATATGTGGTCATACCGAGCCCCGTTCCGACGATATAATGGCGCATCGCCTGATCGACACCGGACAACCAATAAATGTAGAGCGGAGAAAAGAGTGGATCCGGCCTTTGCCAGAGTTTGAATTTATACATCCAGGTAGCACCATCCCGCCAGTTTGTCGTCAGGATGCCGCCGAAACTTTCGAGATATCCCATATCCCCGATTGGATTTTCTGGATTATTGAAAAACACCGCCCGTTCAGGGTCTTTCTGCTGAATGGTCCGGCGTACTTCGAGAAGCGTATTGTCCCAGGCATCCGGTTCGTCGATCCTCATTGTCGCCCAATCAATACTGGAAGGCGAGCCCCCCCCATCCAGATACCAGAGGTCGGAAAGATAAGCATCCATAACCGCATTGATTGAACGAACGATTTCCGCGCGGGATTCCGGGAGGCCGACTAGTCGGTAAAAATTTTGTGAATAGCCCGGGAAGAAACTTGTTTCTTTGCCCTGGGCATTATAGCGGATGAACCAGTCTGGGTGTTCCTGATAAATCTTACTGTTCCATGCGGCGCTCCAAAGCCAGGTATATTGAGAAATTTTGACCGGATATTTTTTGATTTGACGCAGTTTTTCGCACAAGTCATTCATTTGAATCTTGCCGCCGCGCATAAAATCCAGTTCTCCCGAGGTCGGGAAATCTCCCCAGGGAAATTCGGCTATATGCGTATGCAGATTGACCCATCCTTCCCGGATCATGGCTCCGGCATTCTCGGCAGCGCGCTGCATATTGTCGCCAAAGCGTCCATCCCAGCCAGGGCCACTGGAGTAAAATCTGAGATCTTTGAGCCAGGCGGCACGTTTGATTGCCGCACGGAACTTATTAACTTCAGGCAAAGCCAAATAATGATCAAATGCAGCGGTTAAATCTCCAGGAACGATGCTTAACCGTGACTCGATCTTTCCGCTTGCGCCTTCGGAAGTTAGTGCGAACAAGCCGTCGCCGAGGATCCAGCCGGTGGCAGTAAAAATCGTTCGTTTATCGCCAAAACCAGAAACAGTGACTACACCGGAGCCGATCTGGACATAGCGATCATTATATTTATAGCGATAATGAAGGAGTGTGAGGGGGGCTTGTGGAGCTTCAAAAATTGTCACTGGGCCAGTATCGGCAGGGAAATCAAACGTCACCTCATTGGCAAATTTATGCTGTAAATCGTGTCCCGCGCCCCATGTCTCATATAGTCCTCCCTTGCGCAGTTTCTGCGGCAGGACGACCTCCGTTGCAGTAAACAAAATCTTGCGATCTTTGCGGCTGCTAATAAAACTCAGTTCCATCGTCAGATCACCAGCGCGCCAATAATAGCGATGTACAAAAATGACTCCTGGAATTGCTGGGTTTTCTGTTGTGACGGCAAAAGCTCCTTGCCCATCCATCTCGCCGGAAATCACTTGATCGTCATAGGCATCTGCCTTGAGCGATGTTTTCCCGTCTGTCAGTTCATATTTAGAAAAAATGCGTTCTGCCAGCAGGTGATCGTTGCGTTCATAGTGAACAAGAATTCCATTTTTTCGATCAATCCAGATCGCGCCTTCCGGATCAGCAAACTTCCAGTAATCCTTTTCATTCACTTCGGGCATATTTGGGCCGAGATCGTACTGCTGGGAAGCGACAACGACCATTTCCTCCTCTGTAGGCAATTTACCCTCAAACGAGATTTCTCCAATACGAACTGGAAAGTCCGTGCGGTTGCGCCCGAGATGCACCCGTACATAACGAGCAAGAAGATTCATCTCTTCTTCAGAAATATCATAGGACTTTTCCTCTGTACCGGCATCCCGATTCGGAATATGTTTGGCAAGTTTCCATTGTTGTCCGTCATAGCTCGTGTAAAGCAGTGCTTCCGAGGCGTTTTGACTCGGGATTGCGATGGCGGACAGCTTGAATTTACGGATCAAATAAAGTGCGCCCAAGTCAAATGTTATATCTGGTTCGTCGCTATATTCCCGAAAAAAGGCCTGCCGGTCTCGTTCCACCTTGTTATCCGTCAACCATGTGCACGAGTGATCTCCAGCGGTTGGGCGGGCATTATAGCGATAGCTCACAACCGTCAGCAGTCCCTCACCAAGCACCGGCGGATGAAATTCGAGGTTTGCGATCGACAAATGCTGTCCTGGGGACTTCAAAGCCGCATATACAGAAAATTTGATTTCCGAGATTTCTCCGAGAGCCGGAGAACTCTGTGATCCCAAAGAGCGTAGTGTTCGCACATCAATCGGGATGGTCACATGACGCCAGCCGGAGGCGTTGAATTCAGGTGTCGCGATCAAGCCGGAGCCATTTGGAAACATCAACATGACGGCAGCCTGTCCATTTTTTTTATAGGCATTCTGTTCGATATCAAAGGTGATCGAACCGACCTTGCGGAGATCCACTTTCTCCGGAAGTTGAAGGCTCATTCCTTGATATTCTCCAGGAGTTTCGACGCTGACTCGAATGGCCTTGCCAACCGGGCTGTCCACTAGAGAGATTTTTGGTGCAACTTTGGCATTGCCGCCAGTTTCACCGCTCCAAAGCTCGGCTTTCATATATTGGAGCTGTGCTTCGCTCTGCTTCCCTGTCAATGCCGCAATAGCAGAAACGGAGATCAGCAAAGCCAAGATTCCAAGGCTTTTTCCAAGTTTTCCGAACATCATTCCCTTTCTCCTGTTGTAATAAACGCTTGTCGCTAGTTTTGATGTACTATGTTGATCCCAAATAAAGTAAATTTATGCTGATTTTTTTCATCACTGCTGACATTTAGATTTGAGAATCTAAATGGCAGCGCGACAAAGCGTAGAAACTCGATCATCTGGCTCAATGGCCGCACCTAGATTGAAGGAACCGCAGACGTCGCAAAGGAATATCCAGACGTGGTTTAACTATCGAATTTCTGTCATAACGTAACCATTGGCCAGTTTGCATCGGGTGCGTTCCCATTTAATTGGAGAACATTCATCGTGATTGGAAAAGGCAACTTGATTCAGAGTGCTTTTTTCAACGTTTGGTGGAACTCGTTTTCCCGGAAATTGCGACTGGGATGGCATGACCAACTTTTGGGATTGTGCCCGGTTGCATCATACCCTCCCCCATTATTCATGATTTATGGAAAAGAAATTTTCAAGGCTTCTCCGGAGAAATATTTAATCCCTGGGGCCAGTAGAAAAAACTCCTGATTGCCGTCTTTATTTTTTATATTTCGCATAGCGTTGAATGTGATGGAGCGATCCTTGATCTTGCCTTCCGCCTGAAAAAATGACCAAGGTAAAGTCAGGGTCATTAACCAAGTGTCGGCCAGCACCTGAGAATCGACTTCGACTGGACTTGTTGGCAGGATTGCCTCGGTCATGCCGGGACGTTTAAGCCAATCTGCATCCGTCGCCAAGAAATTTCCGGAGCAATCAACGATGAAATGGAGAATACGATCCATTTTCACGGGATTTTGAAGAAAGAATTCAACGCCGTCGCCTTGCCATGGTTTTCCCGTGCTTCCAGGGGTAAGTGCCAGAGATGGATAAATTTTCATGCTGTAATGCAAGTAGAAATTATTACTGTCATAGGCGACTTTGACCTGAGTTGGCATGGTCACTTTCCTCCCAGGAACAGATGAATGCATCGAAGCAAAAACAGGAATTTTCGACCAGTCGGGTTTTTCGTTGATACGGGTAGCCGGGCGAATTTCCTGTTGGACTTTGCCGGAAATAACAAGCGGCTTGATCACTTCCACTTTTTCAGGAATTTGCTCACTGCACTCAAGAATGCGCACCGCAAATTTTCGGAAAGGGGCCACGTTTCCGAACACAAGATTAAAGTATAATTTTCCGTTCCAATCAGTAGGGCAGCCCAGTTGCTGCAGATCAAGCCAGATTGATTCGCGTTCGACTTTATGTTCATTGACGATATTGTTGAGGATCATGATGTAATCCGGCTTGCTGTTGCAACCCCAGCGTGGATCAACACCCGAGCGCTTTTCATTCTGAAGTCCAAAGGAGGCAACACTGCGAGTTTTGTACCCTTCTGGAGTGGCAAAATCGAGAATCAAGCCGATGAGACATTGCGGATCGTCATATTTCACCGAATGACGACCCGGATTCAGGCCACGAATCTCTTTCATCCCATTCAAAAGTTCAATTTTCATGAAACGCTTTGCCTGGATCTCAAATCCTGCTGCTGCATAGTTCCATCCTGAACGCTGCTGCGGTAACGTCGCACACTGCAATAACATTTTTTCCGGATCAGCAAAGGTTTCATCCGGATCAGCTGCGCCGTCACTCCAAGCAGACCGAGATTCACTAATTTCAATGCCATTTGCCCCCTTGATTTTCCGTTGGTCGACGCGATCCAATACTTGCAAATGATCGACTAAACGATCGACTCGTGTTGGTTTGGCGACATTTTTCAAGGTAAATGACTGACTTGGACCAGTGGCCCGGTCAGGAGTCATTGTCCGCAGTTCATAGTTGCCATTTTCTACTGCACCCGAAAGATCCAGTTGAAAATGTTCGCCGGTATTGCTCCATACGCAAGTGTCATCTTTAAAGATGCCATAGAGCATGGGTTCAGAGCTATGCAGGGAAAGAGTTGTTCCCTTGAGTTTGAGTTCTGGTATCGGTAGAACAGCTGGGCTTGTAGCCTTAACCAGTTGCATTTCAATTTGATGTTTGCCGCATTCCTGGATGTGGAAAACTGCCAGACGGCAATTGGGTTCCATAACCACACGACAAGGTGTTTTTTTACCATTCAGCTGAAGATTTTCTACAGTGAAATGATCCGGTAGAATGACTCCGATTTCCAAATTGGCGAATTCTGTTTCGACCGTGAGAGTCTGCTGATTGCCGTGAATTGAAATCCCCGGTAAAGAGGGCAGGCGGAAATGCGTCGGGAGACCATTGACACTCCAGATCACAGCTGGCACTTCGCTAAGCATCCAAAATCCACCTTCATTCTGGTGCAACATAAACTCCTGCGTCAGCCGTTTTTCCCAAGGAATTTCGCCAAGAAAGTTGCACTGAACGGCCCGTTCTGCTCGCCAATGATTTTTGCCGTATTGAGCCGCGATATCCCGTTCTCCAAAAGAGCCTTTGAACTCCTTGCCGTTGCGGAAACGAAAAAACCACATCCACAGGGGCTTGTTTGGGTTATCAAGGCCGAGGCCAGCAGGGGAAACACTGACCTTTTCGGCCTTTTCGGCTCCATGTTGCTGCATGAAAACAAACCCGGCATTGCCTTGGCGTTGGGTGATGCATTCAAGATTGGTATGGGGGTCGTTACGCCAATTCGGTGTTACATCGGCTTCCGCCAATTCAAGCTGACGCATTTCGAAACGAGCCGAAAGGAAGGGAATGTCGCGGGCTGAAAAAGCACGGCTGTTATAGGCAGGCAGCAAGCCGGTACCAAGCAGATAGTTCTGGTATGGCCCTTCGATTCCGGAAAGCCAATAAATATAGCAGGGATAACGCAAGGGATCCTGGTATTGGAACATTTTGAACTTCCACATCCAGGCGGCACCGGTACGCCATGATGAGGTCATGCCTCCTGTGAAGGACTCAAGATAACCAATATCCCCGACCGGATTGCCAGGGGTATTGAAAAAGACAATGCCTTCAGGGTTCTTCTTCTGAATTTCCCGGCGCATATCGCGGTAGAAATCCATTTGTCCATGCGGGTCATCCTGGATCATGCGGGCGAAGTCACGGGCATAACTGCCGCAATTCCCGCCGTCCAAATACCAGAAG
>JBAXYW010000213.1:0-7436 GCA_041670605.1 Lentisphaeria bacterium | reverse complement strand
TTCCGCCACTCTCGCAAAGATATTTAAGAATATGAATCAGGCCAGCATAAGGGTGCCGAAGCATTCCGGCAGGTGGTAATTTGTTTCGCTGATGGGGTTCCAAGTGATCCAATGCGGATGGGACGTGTGATCACCGCATTTATAGAAATTCGCATGCCAAGTTACCCCATTGAAGTTTTTGAGCGCGCCAGTGTAGTTTTCCAGCAGCGTCATCGGGATCGTGAATTGCGCGCACCAAGTGACCGGAGTGGTGATTTCCGGATCGATAACCTGGGGCATATTGGTTTTGACCTGGACGAGTTTGCCTTCCTGTGGAGATAGCTTGCTGAAATCGGCAAAGCCATTTTCGCCACGCTTGTGATTGCGTACATAATACAGCAAAAAAGCGCCGCCGGCATTCATTTCAAGATTGAAATATCCGACACCATGGTGGGGTTTAAAAAAGAATTCCACACAGGAATCTTTACATACTTGCGCCTGAAACTGCGTTTCTACCGAGCGCACATAGCAATCCTGAGTTTGGAAAATTCCGTAGATATGATCCTCATCATGCAGGACGCGGAAGCTGACCTGGGGGATATGATCTCGGGTTTGCGGTCTGATGTGAGTTAGCGTGCCGGTCTCGGCATTGCCCCAGACCGGAGCACTCCAATCGGCAGTGAGTTCAGGAATTACAGCGGCGCGGTTGACATGGTATTGCATAACAGCTCCAGAGTTTCAAAATCAGCGAATCGGCAAAAAAAAACCGTCCAGCCGGGACGGAATTTAGAGCGCTTGGTACCAGAGAAAGGATTTGAACCTTCACGTCCTTGCGGACACTGCGACCTGAACGCAGCGCGTCTGCCAATTCCGCCACTCTGGCTTAACAGGAATATACTGTAATATGATTATTCGGAAATACAAGATCAGAAAGCAAAAAAAACGGCTTAGTGGGAAGTGCTGGAACGGGGGAGTGCTGAGTGCTGATTGCTGATTGGTGCGGGAGAATCCGGAGATTCGAGGTATTTTCCATACGTCTCAAAATGGGCGCGAGCTACGGAGCGCTAACGTCCTTGCCGGTATCCCGGAACGTGGTTCGTTTTCATTCCGAAAAACGACGGATTTTTACGGTTACGGGGAGGATCCGGAGCTGGAAGCTCCGGTCACATTCTAGCCAGTATTAAGCGATTATACTCAGAATCCGAACAGCTGTTTCGGGCGTTCGTAGCAGAGTGCAATGGCATTTTTCTGCGCAGTTTTCAGAGGAATCTGTCCTCGTCCGATCATTTCGCCGAGGGTTTCGGCGAGCGTACGCCGGAACATTTCATGGCGGGAGCCATAGGAGAGGATTTTGCGGGAATCCGAAACCATGCCAGCCATATTGCTGAGCAGATCGACGCTGCCGACATATTCGAGCTGTCGTTTCATGCCGATAAAGGAATCATTGAGCCACCAGGCCATTCCGAGGCTGACCTGATAGCCGAAGGCGCGGGTCAGTTGGGCGAGCGTGGCGTGGTGTACCGGATTCATGTTGTACAGAACGATTTTGAGGCGGCTGTCAAAGCGGTTCAGCAGGGGCAGCAAAGGTGCAATGTAATTGGTATTGTGGTCGGAAATGTCCCCGCCGACATCCGGGCCGAGATTCTCATACAGCTTGCGGCGGACATCCCGTACTGCGCCGATGTGAATCTGAAAAACCCAGCCTTTTTCTGCATCCAATTCGGCGACTTCATTGAGGAAAAAGGACATATAAGCAACGATTTCGCCATCACTAAGTGCATGCTGCTGGCGCGCTTTGCGGAAAATCGTATCGGCATCGTCTTTATTGACCTGATAGCCATAGGGGACATTAACACCGTGGTCACTGGCACGACAACCGAGTTCGGCAAAGAAGTCATGGGCTTGGCGGAGAGCAGAAAGCAGATCATCGATTTTTTCAATGTTCAGATTCCATCGTTGTGCGAGTTTATCGAGGTAGTCATTCCAGTCGGCTTTGCCGATATTCATCGCTTTATCCGGGCGAAAGGTCGGTTTGACAACATTGGTCAACGGAGAATTCGCCAAGGCTTTATGGAATTCAAGGGTATCGACCGGATCATCAGTGGAGCACATGCTTTCGACGTTCATGGCTTTGATCAAGTTCTGCTGAGCCATTTCATCACGGGACAGAATTTCCGTGCTCCGATTCCAGATTTCCTCGCCATTTTCAGTATTGATTTCCAGGTCGATTTTCAAACGTCTCTTAAGATCGAGATGTACCCACTCATAGGTCGGATTTCCTGCTATTCTTTCAAAAGCAGCTGCCATCGCCAGCCATTTTTCCCGGTTGCTGGTATTTTTCCCGGTGATCAGCTCTTCGGCGACATTGCATTTACGGAGGCATTCCCAAACGTAGTGGTCAGTCGCCGCTTCGGCTTCCCAGATATCCTGAAATTTTCGGTTTTCGCTCAGTGCTTTGACGTCGCAGTGGTTATGCGCATCAATAATCGGGAGATCCCGGATTGCTTCGAAAATTTCTCTTGCGGGTTGCGAAGTCAGCAGATAAAAATCATCAAGAAAAGCCATAGTCGATCAAACTCCTAATTTAAAAAATCATTGAAATGCGGGTCGTCTGGTTCAGTTTTTTTTGCTTTTGACTTTCGCTTTGCTCTTCCCCGGCAGTTCATTCTGCACCGGACAGATTTTTTTACTGGCGGCACTTTCCATGCAGGCGACGACGGTGGCCAAGGCTTTATAGCCTTTCATACCGTCAAAGGGTGGGATGAGGTCATCGAGGATGCAATCCACAAAGAGATCCGGAATGCCGCTCTTGACCTGGGAGGTATTGGTGGCCACGGCACCGACCTTGTAACGGGCGCGTTCGCCATTGTTGAGCAGGACTTCGACTTGGTAGTCCGGATCGGCTCCGAGGATCATCTGACCTTTTGAGCCATAGATGATGGTGACATTATCTTCCTTAGCTCCATAGGTCCAGCTGGCGGTCAGCTGTCCCATAATTCCGTTGGCCATACGCAGAATGCAGACCGCGTTGTCATCGACAGTGATTGGTTTGTCTTTTTCGTCGCGTTTGACTTTCGTATCGATAAAAGCACCGGCTTCGACAAAGTCGGAGCCCAGCAGCCAAGGCAGTAAGTACGCTTTATGTACGCCGAGGTCGCCCATGCTGCCGACGTAGGCTTTTTCTTTTTTGAAGAACCAGGTATGCGGGCCGTTATCCTGTGACCAAGTTTCCGGACCCCCATGTCCAAAGGAGGAACGGAAGGTCAGGATATCGCCGATGCAACCATCTTTGAGCAGTTGTTTCGCTTTCAGATGCGGAGCCATCATGCATTGATTATGACCAATCATTAATTTTTTGCCGGTTTTTTCGGCGGCGCGGATCATGGCGGCGGCATCTTCCAGGCTGGTCGCCATCGGTTTTTCGCACAGGACATGTTTGCCGGCTTCGAGGGCTGCGATGGTCAGGCGGGCGTGTTCGCTGTTCGGAGTGGCAACCACGATGGCATCAATGTTTTTCTGGGTAATCAGCGCATTTTCCGAGGCAGCGGTCTTCATGCCGTATTGTTTAGCCAGACTCTGAGCACGGGATTTGATCGGATCATAGACCATGACCAGCTCAGCATAAGGATTCTGAGCCAGCTCTAAGGCATGCCGATAAATAACAATACTGCCAGCACCCAAAAAACCAAACCGGACTTTCTGCTCTTTCGCCATTGTTTTTCTCCTTTCAACTTCACTAATCAATAAAAGGGAAAATGCTTCCCTTTGCTAACATCTTGTGTAAATACTCCAAATATACTATTTTTTACAACTGCTTCAAATCATCATGGCGTCTTATTACGGAACGGGGGGGGGGGCGCGTATTCGATCTTCCCCAATTCCCTTTTTGTGGAGCAGTGCTCGCGCGCGTCCACTTTAGGGCAGGAGGCCCCCCGGTTGGGTGGGCTGGCTGATTTCTGCGAGACGACGAAAAAATAGCTTCTCGGAGTAAAAATTCAAGCAAAATCATACACTATCATAAAAAGTCATGGAGCCTCCATGAGAGCTTATGAATTTTTGTGAGAGCTTAGGAATTTTTATGAGTTTGATACTCCTTGTAGCCAGGTTTGGCTTGCAGCAATCGGAGGAATTGGCCGATGACTTCCGCTCATTTGTGTTATTTTTCGCTATGTGGGGTGGTTTTAGCCGTATTTTGCGGGCCTTCGGGCATGATTTTTCCGGCGGGCAGGAACTGAATGATGGTGATTAGGCAGTCCTGTGTATTTCTCGGTTGTGGGGGGATTTTGATTTTATAGCGGAGGCCATGGGAGTCGAATTCGCTATGATTTTGTTGAATGGCTTCGCTGAGGAAGTGGAAGAAGCGTTGTCCACCTTCTCCGATAAAGAAATCTTTGGCGTTGTTATTGGCGAGGATCATTTCTTGGGATCCTGCCATGGCGATGGTGGGTTCTTCGCAGATTTCAATCAATTGCACAGCTGTTTTCTGGAGCATTCGGAACACCTGCTGATGGTGATCTTTTTCTCGTTGCCAGTTATCCAGCAGGAGATTGCAGGTTTCGTTCAGCTGATAGAGAGCTGTATCGCGGTTGACAGCAAGGCGTCGCAACTGTAGTTCGTCGTTCAGAATTCCGGAAAGCGCAGAGGTGATCTTATCAATTGGCTTCAGCAGGCTGGATTGAATTTGATAATACGTTCTGTAGGTGATTGCAAAGCCGCAAGCGGTCAACAGAACAATAAACCAGAGGGTACTGATCAGGATTTCACGGCTGTATTGATTCGTTGCGATCAGCTCTTTTTCGAGGTTCTGCAGTGCGTTCTGTTCGCTGGTCTGCTGGTTTCCGGCAGGCAACATCAATTTCTGCTGTAGTACCTGCAGTTTTCTCAGTTGCTGATCTTGTTTGGAGAGCTCCTGTTTTATCAGCAGGTTCCCATAGATCGTGGTCAAGCTGGTACCCAAAAAAAGAGCAAAAGTTAAGACCAGCAGGAATTGTAAAACAAATTTTGCTTTCATGAAGTTTCCTGAGTTTTCAAAGCACTGTGAGAGATGTCGTCATCCCGTCCGTGCTTCGGGATGGCCTGTGATTGATCCGTTTGGGGTATCCAGTACCAAGGGGTCGCCCTTATTGTCTTTTTCAAGGTTGCCTCAAGGACGGTATCCTGCGTTTGCTGAGGAGAGTGAGGTCATATTAGAAATATACTTTTTCAGGGTGGGTATGCAAGCGGACAGGGCGAAAAGTACAGAAACGGGTTTATATTAGTCAAAACGTAGAAATCCCATTTTTTTAATGCTGCGCAACCGGTTTTTGCAACCCGTTGATACGATATGGCAAGCAATAACGAGACAAGTAAAAATAAGGAAATCCTGCTGGCTGAAATTCTGGCGGATCCCTGGTTGGCTATTCGCACCATGCAGAAGCACGTTTTGCCGGCACAGTTGCTGCGTGAATTAGCGGATCAGGATTCCAGTCTGCAGGTACGGATTTTTCTGGCGGCTCAGTCGAATACGCCGGGTCGAATTCTGGATCATCTGATCAATAGTTCGGAGCTGGAGGTGTTGCGGGTACTGGCAGGACATGCCCATCTGACTTTTGGACAATTGCAGCGCTTGTCCAAACATGAGGATGTACAGGTACGCATGGCGTTGGCTGGCAACAAGGGAATTAACGGGCCGATTGCGGTGACGCTCTGCTCGGATCCAGCGATGGAAGTGCGCCTCGCATTGGCGGCCAATGCTGTGATTTCGCCCCGGATTCAGGCGATCTTGAGTTCGGATGCTTGTTCCTTGGTGAGAGCGGAGTTGCTGAAGCTCAGCCGATTGGACGAAGAAGTCCAGTTTGCACTCTGTGATGACTGGGATCTGTTGATTCATATCAAAACCCTGCTCAGCCCACGGCTTTCTTTTAACTGCTTGAAAAATTGGGCTGCTTCCGGTGAATTGGTTTCGCAATTAGCGATTGCGGCACGCAAAAGTGTGCCGGAGGAGATTTGGGGGATTTTGTCGTTGAGTACGCATCGTCAGGTTCAACTGTTGGTGCTGGGGCGTGGCATTGTAACAGCGGAACAGATGCTGCAATTGGCTCGCGATGGTGATGAGGAGGTGCGCCACAGCATCGCCCGACGTGCAGAGTTGTCGCTACCCTTGCAGCGGATTTTGTCGCAGGACAGCAGGGAAGAGGTTCGGCTGGCTCTGGCGGCCAATCCCTGTCTGGATGATGGGATTGGGCGTTTTCTGGCGCAGGGGCGCCATGGTAAGGTGCTTGCCGCACTGGCGCAGAATCCGGGGGCGCTGGAAGCGACCCGGACTGTACTGATAAGCGATGGGGATAGCCAGCTACACAAGTTGCTGTTGGCTAATCCGGCATTAGCGGGGGAAGAGTTGTCGGCACTGTTGGAAGTTTGTGCGGAAGAGGTTTTTTATCATCTTGCTTATCGCCGTAGGGATTGCAGTTTTCTTTCCAGTCGCGCCAAAGAGCGTCTGCTACAATCCGGTTTGCCTGCCGTGCGTCGTCTGGCAATCGTGGCAAAGGTATAATAAGCGTACGGTGCGGGCAGATCATTTTGCCTTGTTTATTGATGTTTTTTTTGAGGGTCAAAAGAGGAATACTTGAAAAATGGCAAAAGCAACAACAGCCAGTACTCCACTGAGTTTTGTCGAAATCGTGATGCGTGCGGATGTCGAGACGATCCGGGCTGCGCTGGAAGCGAAGATTAAAGTGGATGAACTTCTCTCTGAGCGGGAGCAGGCCTATCGGCGTATCGCGGAATTAGAAGCCCAAGTGGAAGAACTGATGGGAGAACCCGGCGTTTTTATTTTTCCGGCGACACCGTTTCCAGTTTCCGGTTTCAGCAAAAGCTTACCGGCACCCGCCAAAAAACCGGTTCCAGCTCCGCTTGCTCCAGCGACTGGCAAGGCGCAAAGTAAAAATAATCCGGCTTGATTGCGTCCCTGCACGAAATGAGCAGAAACAAGTGAAGGATTGCACTGCGGACTCCGGCTCCCCGGGGATGGCAGTTTGCCGATATGGATACTTTGCAGGAAATACAAATCATTGACCTGCTTTCCCAAAGGGAAGCCGAGTTGGTGAAAGTGGCGCAGGCCGAGGAGGCGATCCGTGAGCTCCTTGGCGGTGTTGCTTTTCCATTTCCCGCGCCGCCGGATTTACCCTCGCGGCACAAGCCCCGGGGTAAGTTGTTGCGTCGTCGCGCGGCGGTGGATATGAGTGAAGAAGCTTTGCCTGGTTTGCGGCGTCTGGAAGCGGAGGTTGAAAATGCCTACCATCTGGTCTATCGCTACAATGGCGAGAAGAAAGAGAGTTTTCAGGCGGATTTTGATTTTTTGCAGCTTTTGCAGACTTTTCCCGGGGAAGCCTTTCAATTGTTGAGAATCGAGGCCGTTTTTTTTCGTACTCCTGAGGATTGGCAGGTGCGCTCGTTGCTCTGGCAGACAGGCAGTGAAG
>JBAXYW010000212.1:0-7458 GCA_041670605.1 Lentisphaeria bacterium | reverse complement strand
TTCAATATGCAGTTTTCCCATATCGAGATGGGCATCATTACCGATGTTGGTAAAGCACGACAAAACAATGAAGACGCTGGTATCATTATGCCGGAATTGGGCTTTTGCGCCGTCGCTGATGGTATGGGGGGCGCTGATGCCGGGGAAGTAGCCAGTGCTTGGGTGATTAATAACGTACTGAAAAAGCTGAAAGGCAAAAAGGATGTCTGTCCCGAAGAACGCTGCCAGGCGATAAAACAAGGAGTCCTGCAAGCAGACCAGGAAATTTTTCAGTTTGCTCAAGAGCATCAATTTCCAGATGGTTCCGGTACCACTATCATTTCTTTGTTATTTAATTCTTGGTATAGTAATGAAGCTTTGGTACTGCATGTTGGCGACAGTCGGGCGTATCGATGGCGCGCTGGCGCGCTGCAGCAGTTGGGGAAAGATCATACCATTTCGGCGCAAACTGGCATCGATGAAAAGAAACTGCCGAGGGTTTACCATGGAATTTTAACGAAAGCGATTGGTACTGGTAAAAGCAGTTGCCCTGAACGAACCCCGGTTGACGTCGCCGATGAAGACCTTTTCGTCTTATGCTCGGATGGCTTGACCAAGGTGATCACTGACAAAAAGTTGGCGGCGTTGCTCAGTAAAAACAATGGTTTGTCGGTAACCGAACTGGCGCAGTTTTTGGTCAACGAGGCTTTGGCTGCTGGTGGCCCGGACAACGTTACTGTGGCGGTCGTTCGGGTTAAGGCGCGGCCGAAAAATTATTCGCCTTCGGAAGCCGAAGAGGCGGCTAATGCTGAGTTGGAGGAACAATGGTCAGCTGTGCTGGCGCCAGCTGACGCATCGGAAGAAGACACACGAGTGCCGGATTAAAACTGCAAACCCTTGAAATGAAGTTTTCCCAAGTATAGGGTTTTGTTTGCGGAAACGTGATAGAACTTTGTACTTAAGACGCTATCTTATGCTTTAACTTGCCGATCGCTCTGGCTTCCGATGAATTTGCCCATGGTGCCAGAGACCGTTGTGGATCTCTTATGGTGGAAAAACCCGAAACATCCAAAATAGAATCGCTGCCGAATGGCCGAATGGTTGACAAATATAAAATTGTCAAACTGCTTGGCCAGGGTGGTATGGGGGCGGTTTATCTGGCGCTGAATTGCAGCAGTGGCAAAGAGGATGATTATGTTGCTATTAAGGTGCTTTTTCCACATTTGGCGATCAAATCAGGTGATTTTACCAGACGTTTTCTCCGCGAAGCCCGCATTGCCAGAAAGATCAGTCATCCCAATCTGGTGCAGGTTTTCGAATGTAATTTCTGCGATGAAGGAGAATTTTATTATATTGTTCAGGAGTATGTTGGCGGCGGCACCTTAAAGCAGCTGGTTGCCAATGATACTGTTTTATCGGAAGAAGACACCCTGACGGTTGCTATCGGCGTTGCTCGGGCTCTGGAAGCAGCGCACCATTTCAACGTGGTGCATCGCGACATCAAGCCAGACAATATCATGTTCGGCAATGACGGTACCGTGAAGGTTACAGATTGGGGGATTGCCAAAAAAATTGCGGTCGAAGACAGTGTTTCAGTTACCACCCTTGAGCTTACCGCCGCTAAGGTTTTCATGGGGACTCCTCTTTATGCTTCGCCAGAACAAATTCAGGATACTAAAACCGTTGATATCCGTGCTGATATCTACAGTTTAGGTGCCACCATGTATTATTCACTAGTGGGGAAGCCACCGTTTCGCGGCAGCACGGAAGTTGAATCGCTTTGTGTCATTTTGACTAAACCCGCTCCTGATGTTCGTAAGGCTCGTCCTGATATTTCGGAGAAAACTGGTGTTCTGATCAAGCGGATGCTGGCCAAAACTCCAGAGGAACGCTTTCAGAATCCTTCGGAATTGCTAGTCGCTCTGCTTGATGCGGCTACAGCTTGTGTATCTGCCTTAAATCTGGAGGATCAGGAAAGCAGTAATGGCGATGCCTCTGTCGGAAGAATGAAACATCAGGCGCCTAACCAAAGCAACAGCAAAAAGAATCAAGCACAGGATTTTTCTGCTGATCTTCATGCTGCCTCTATGGAAGCACCGGCAGAAAAAGCGGACGTGGTGGCAAAAAGTGAATCGGATGTCGCTGCTTGCACCCTGGTAACCAAGTACAACAGCAAGGCTGAAGTTCAGGACAACAACTTGTCGTCTGGAGTCGACGGCCATGCTGTTGCTGTTTCCGACACCAAAGCCGTCGGCAAAAGCAGATCTGTAGCGAGTCATGTCGACCCGGTGGTAGAAGCACAACGGGGGAGTAGCAGTTCTGACCGCAGGCATTTCCCAATCGTTAAAGTGCTGATGGCGCTGATTTTTCTGGGTGTTTTTTCTGGAGGGATATGGTTGGGTTTACGTTCCTTGCAAACAATGAAGCAGCAATTCGAAGACAATTTGCAACAGCGTTTGGTTGAAGCCAGAGAAATGGCCACTTATCAGAAAAAAGAAACGAATCCTATTGTTAATAGCACTGCAAGCCAAACTGTAACCCCAATTTCCCCAGAAAATCAACCGAAAAACGAACAAGCACGGCAGAATGCGGCAAGCAAACTGGCTACTGAACAGGTTCGCCAGGAAACAGCGGAAAAACTGGCCGCGGAACAAGCTGCTAAACAAGCCCGCCAGGAAGCAGCAGAAAAACTTGCTGCGGAACAAGCTGCTGAACAAGCCCGTCAGGAAACAGCAGAAAAACTTGCTGCGGAACAAGCTGCTGAACAAGCCCGCCAGGAAGCAGCAGCTAAACTAGCAGCGGAACAAGCTGCTGAACAAGCTCGTCAGGAAGCAGCAGCTAAACTGGCTGCGGAACAAACTGCCGAACAAGCTCGTCAGGAGGCAGCAGCTAAACTGGCCGCGGAACAAGCTGCCGAACAAGCTCGTCAGGAGGCAGCAGCTAAACTGGCCGCGGAACAAGCTGCTGAACAAGCTCGTCAGGAAGCAGCAGCTAAACTGGCCGCGGAACAAGCTGCCGAACAAGCTCGTCAGGAGGCAGCAGCTAAACTGGCTGCGGAACAAACTGCTGAACAAGCTCGTCAGGAGGCAGCAGCTAAACTGGCAGCGGAACAAACTGCCGAACAAGCTCGTCAGGAGGCAGCAGCTAAACTGGCAGCGGAACAAGCAGCGGAACAAGCTGCCGAACAAGCTCGTCAGGAGGCAGCAGTTAAACTGGCTGCGGAACAAACTGCTGAACAAGCTCGTCAAGAGGCAGCAGCTAAACTGGCCGCCGAACAAGCTGCCGAACAAGCTCGTCAGGAGGCAGCAGCTAAACTGGCCGCGGAACAAACTGCCGAACAGGCTCGTCAGGAGGCAGCAGCTAAACTGGCCGTGGAACAAGCTGCCGAACAGGCTCGTCAGGAGGCAGCAGCTAAACTGGCAGTGGAACAAGCTGCCGAACAGGCTCGTCAGGAGGCAGTAGCCAAACTGGCCGCTGAAAATAACAAGCTGGCAGTATCAGCCGAACCAGTTGCTGATTCGACGGTCTTAAGTGCTATTAAGGATTTTTTAGCCAACGGTGATAACAATTCTATCGTTTTGTCATCTGAACTTAAGGATAGTTGTTTGCGTTTTCGTGATGCCATGGAACTGTTCAATGAGAGTCAACAGAGACTTGTTAAAGAGGATTACTTTCGAAGCAGTTCCAGTGCCATCGAATTCATTGCCACAGCCAAGAATCTTTGGGAAACAGCGAATGACCCGAAGTCTGGAGTTGAGAAGAAGTTTTTATGTGACACTGCTTGGCAACAGATGGAAGCTTATTTTCAGCAAGCTGCCGAGCAGTTACAGAACAGCATTTCGGTTTTACGTCTGACTTTAGCCCAGCAGTCTTTGGCCAAACTTTATTTTTTACGAGTTTTGGCTTATTGTGACGAGCTTAGCAATGGTAAGGTCAGTGCTTGGCCGACCGATTTTGCTTGTCGTCAGGAGGTGTCAGCCTTTTTCCCAGATGTTTTGCTTCAGGATACTATATTAAAAAACGAGTCTGGGCAATTGGGACTCTCTCCAACCCGGATAACTTGGTTGCAAGCGTTTTTATTGGAAGAAGTTACCGAAAACTAACTTTCATCGTTAAAATTGTTTTATGTGCATAATTTTTAAGAAGCTAAGAGGTGTTATGATGATGAAATCTTTTTTATTATTTTTATTACCGTTGAGTCTTTTACTGTTCAACGCCTGCATTAGTCCAAAACCAATCGATAACTTGGCGGTGCAACAGCAAATACTTAAAAATGAACAGAAAATGGCTGAAATAGAAAAACAGATTACTAATCAAAAACAAGAAATGGATTATGAAAAAAATCGTGCTGCCGTTTTGGAGCGGGAAAATGACGACCTGCAAAATAACCTGAATCAGGCACGTAACAATATCAAAGAGACTTTCGTTACCTTAATGGGTACCTTTGAAAAACGGGAAGAAGAACTTTTTGACTGCTATATTGGTAACGCTCCTTTGAATCGAAGCAAAATTTACTGCAGTCCCGGGCCTACTCTTCTGGTTGATTTTGGCAATCCGGTTCTTGTCGATAATGTCGTTCTGTGCGGTGCCGAAATATACTGCCAGAGCCCATTGACAATTCAGTTCTGCCTGATTCGAGCCGCCCGGAACCAAGCCAAAACGATGGTCGTCGAAAGCATCAGCAACGAATATCGAGTCAACGCTAGCGGGAAACAAAAAATCGTTTTTCCACGAAAGCAGCGTTTTTTCGCTGCCAAGGGTTCCTATCTGGGCATTTATGTCAGCTCGGCTGCCGAATTGGCTTATGACGATAAAGGAACGGGTCAAGTGCTGGACTTCCAATTGAAAAAAATCGTTCCCTATGAAACCACCTTTTCAGAGCCCAACTCACTGCCCGAGCGCAACGGTAAAGCCATTTCTTTTCGTTTTTTTGGCATTTCTTACATGAATTAGTTTTTTTAGCTGACTGGCGGCAAAGTGCCAGAAACAAATTTGCTGTATAACTGAACCGCAGTTGTAGATCATGTTCAAAGGGGGATAGTATGAAAGTCTGGTTTCCAATATCACTTGTAGCTCTCGCTGGAGCAGTTCTGGTTTCTTGCAAAAGTTATCCACCCGAAACCCAAGAACTGCTTTCGCAATTAAGCTTACAGGAAAGCCAAATCCTGCGACAACAGGCTGAACTCAATAATGCTAAAATAGAAACTACATATTTTCAGGAAAAAAATGAAGTTCTGAATCATGAAAAGAATGCCAATCAGGAAACTTTGGTCGCTGTTTGCTCCAGTGTCCGAAATGTTTTTTTGGATATGGAGCAAACCCTGCAAAAGAAAAGTGGCGAACTTTACGATTGTTTCATCGGAAATTCCCCGGTTCAAAGACAAAAAATTCTGGAAAATAATGAAAGTCTGCTGCTGGTCGATTTGCATAATCCTGCTACCACTGACATGATGCTGATGGAAGCCCAACTTTATTGCCATTCCCCAGCTACTGTCAATTTCTGTCTGCTACGGCAAGTGCCGGATAGCTTAAATACCTACGAAATTGTTGCTATTAGTGAAGAATTAACTGCTCCCGAACCGGGAAAACAACTGCTTCGTTTCAGTGGCCGTTCCGCTTTGTTGGCCAAAAAAGGTGACTTTGTCGGAGTCTTGCTGGCACCAGGAACCCAATTGAGTTATGATGACGCCGGTACTGGTATGACGCCCTCTGTCGCAATGTCGGCATTGCAAAGAAAAACCAAGTTGCAACTGCCGGCTGAAGACCTCCGGAAAGGACGAGCTTTTTCATGGCAACTTTGGGGGTTCCGCCGTTGAGCCTTTTTTCGCTGATAAAATACCCCAAAAACGGTTTGTAATATATTGATAGTGAATTCCAGAGAAATGCATCCCGATTTTTACCAAAAGTATTGTTTACATTAAATAATTACATCTTGTTCTTTGTCTTGGACAATTTTGGGTGCATCTGCTTATTGCGTATTGATTTGTAGAGGATACACTTGCTATGCCCTACATTCAGTAGTTTTGCGATAGGCTTCTCCTCTTGTTTTTTTTTATTCTTTTTTTCGTATTGACCAAAAAAAAATTAAAAGAGACTTGTTTTTTTTAATTTAATGGTTATAATTAATGTATTAACTCGAGTTAGCACAAAAATGAGCGAAGAAAATGATTACTATGAAAGACATTGCGAAGGCTGCCGGGGTCAGTCGGACTACGGTATCCTTTGTTCTCAATGAGCATAGTGACCGGATGCGCATCAGCCCGGAGATTGTTGACCGGGTTCATTGCACTGCCAGTGCGTTGAACTATGTAAAAAATGAACTGGCCTGTTCTGTAACCACTGGCAATGTCAAAGTGGTTGCCATTTTAGCCTCTTTTTCAGGCAGTATGTTGCCTATAATCCAGGGGTATTCGGAAGCGGCGTCAAAGCGTGGGTATTCGATTAAATTGCTTCCCATTTCAGTGGATACGGACATCAATGCGGTATTAAAAGAAGCACTTGAGTATCGAGTTTCCGGGATTATCGGCGAGACCTTGTCGAGTCAGCAAAAAAAATCGATTGATCCGGGCTTTTTCGACTATGGTACTCCTTGTATTGGGTTGGACGATATTTATCGTGAACCGTTCAGCAACGAGCTTTCTACGGAAGTCGCCATACAATATCTGTACGAATTAGGGCACCGCCGCATCGTTTGTCTGGACAAGCCGACCGAGATTACCATCAAGCGCGCTGCAGCCTACGAAACATTTGTATCCAGCAAAGGCTTGCCCTTTCAAACCTTTGTCGGCAAGGAATCTTTTCCGCATCTTGTTAAAAGCCGACCAGATGCGGTCTTCTGTACCAGTGACGGCTTGGCCATTCAATTGTTGCATTATCTGTATCTTCAGCGGATTTTCATACCGGAAGCGTTTTCAATTTGCGGATTTGGCGGTTCACTTGCTCCAGAAATTCAAGTTTTGCCTCTGACCACTGTTGCAGAACCTTATTATGAAACCGGTGTTATCGGTTTTGAAAACCTGTACAGCCTGATGATGACAGGGCACATTCTTCCACTTTCGAACGATTTGGTAGCAAAACTGGTCGTCGGGGAATCCACTGCACCGAATTCATACCACAGAATTCATGAAACCAAGGCTTAAAAACCAAGCAAATATGAGAACTCTACCGAAACAACTTTGCGATTTCAAGCACCTTCCCTTTCGAGCAAATGAAAAAGGTAACAACAAAATGCAACAGAAAACAAAACACAAACGTTCCAAGGCGCAGTTCAGATGCAGACTCCAAAGCAATTTCACTTTGATTGAGCTTTTGGTGGTAATCGCGATTATCGCCATTCTGGCCAGTATGTTGTTGCCGGCTTTGAGTAAAGCGCGTCAAGCAGCTCAGAAAATTTTCTGTCTCTCCAATCTGAAGCAACAGGGATTCCTTTTTTTTAATTATGGTGAAGATAACGATGACATTATTCCTCCGACCGGTGGC
>JBAXYW010000211.1:0-7476 GCA_041670605.1 Lentisphaeria bacterium | reverse complement strand
GACCGGATTGCCGAACTCCGCCCCAGTCCAAAACCCGTGTACATAATAGATAAAATAGAGGCCGCCAATCACTCTCAAGACATCAACGCTTACAGGCTAGGTGTTAAAGGAGTGAAAACCGCGGCCATAGGAAATCGATACCCTCGTTTCAGGACTGCAAGCGGGGAAAGGGGAAAATGTGTTTTTCGAGATTCTGATTCTTTTGGACTGGGCACGACAAACAAAAAAACTCATTGGAGTTGACAAGTAGCAAATCAGTATTAATGTAATTGTTTTTCTTAATGCTGAAATTTTTCAATCACCCTGAGTTGTTTATTAGAATGTAAGGCATCCAGATGTGCTTGTATCAAATGCAATGCTTCATCACGAAAAAACAGACATTATTTTTTTCATATCCATTCTGATTCAATCTGTCTTTCAACCTGAAAGGAATGCCTTATGCTGACTTTCGCCCCTGGTAGTCGTCGTTTCACCTTAATTGAGTTATTGGTCGTTATCGCTATCATCGCCATCTTAGCATCCATGTTGCTTCCGGCATTGAGCAAAGCACGTAGCAAAGCGAACAGTATCACCTGCGTCAACAATCTGAAACAATGGAATTTGGCCTTCAATGCCTACTTTGACGAATTTAATGATTATCTGATTCCCCAGAGAATCGCCAATGTCTCGTCAAATACACTCAGCAATTGGTATTCTAACGACACTTGGCTGGTTCATCAGGTTCGTCCCGGTGTGACTTCAACCTCTTGGGATAACGACAAAAATATCAACCAGTGTCCGGCGTGGGTTATGATACCAGCCACCAGTAGCTCCCCGAAAAAGTCGATGAGCTATGGAATCAATTATGCTATCGACTCGTATAGCCACTTATATCTGGGAGGAGCCGGTAATCTGGTCAAGATTATCCAACTGAAAAAGCCGGCTCGAACAATGATGCTGATCGACTCCAATGTCAATGGGCCTGGGCTCAATCACGCTGACGATCGGTATGTCAATCCCGCTTACACCTACACCACCTGCCGAGTCGCCTATCGCCACGACGGACGTGCCAATCTGCTCTGCGCGGACGGACACGTTGAAAGCTCGATCAAGCTGCTGCCGGTTGCCGCTGACGCCCCGTATATGCTCTAAGCTTCAGTGCCCGCTGACAGAACCGTCATCGCCTTGGTTTAGTGTCAACATTACCCATGTTCCTTTAAAGAAAAAAATTTTATGAAAACTGTGTTTTTTTTCTGTATACTGCCGATGTTGCTCCTGGCCCAGGACAGCTACCAGATCAAGATCGACATTGACGGACGTGAACAGGGTGTGACTTTCAGTAAAGCACAGGCCTTCGGCGACCTCAAAAACTCTTTTGCCGCTTGGTTGCCGGAAGCCGAACGGAAACACTATCTCATCTTTCAGGGAAGCAAACCGCTGACTGAAACCTGGCAGGATTTTTCCCTGCAATTTGTACCGGAAAAGACTGGTCAGGCCTATATCTCTGTCCGCGGATCATTGCGGCACGACCGCAAAGAGCACAGCTATACACTCTACAAAAACTTTGTCGCCGACGGATGCGAACTCAAAAATGGTGACCTCTCTGAGGTTTCCAACTATGCCCCCGCTCATTGGGAGGGCTCCAAAGGACTGCTGGAAACCACTCCAGAGGGCAATATCCTCTATGGCACCCACGATCGCGCCAGCCGTCAGAAGGTACAGATGACTGCCGGACAGACCGTGACCCTGACCTTCTCCGCTAAAGCCGGCGTCACCCTGCCGTCCGAAAAATTCCCCGTCGCCTTTCCCGCTCCAGTCATCCTGGAAAAACGGGCGGCCGATTCAATGCCAAAAGAATTTTACAGCTATTATGATGACGAAATCAAGTTGCTGCCCTTGGCACACAAGGGAATTTCCGGTGACAGCGTCGTCCTCCGTGATCCTGAACGCCAGCCCAAGCGGCCCTGCCCCACACCGTTGTTCACAGAACAGTCAAAAGCCGACAAACCCGGCACCCTGGATTACGCTCAGATAAAACTTGAACTGCTGGAGGAAGCGGGAACCTCTCGCCAGGCTCCAATCCGCGTCGGCGTGCCAATGCCGCGTGCCGCTCTTTTCAGCCTCAAGCACTTGCGCCTGCTGGCGCCGGATGGAACGGAGCTGCCGGGACAATTCACCATCACCGCCTTCTGGCCCGATGCGTCGATCAAATGGGTGCTGGTTCAGTTCCAACAACAATTGCAAGCCAACGAGCGCCAAGTCTGTACCCTTGAAGTTGGCCAGCGGGTACAGAGCAGCGTCCTGTTTAAAACAGCTCTCTCTGTGCAAGCGAACGGTGCCGGCTACACTGTCAAAACGGCTCGTTTGGAGGCCGCGATCACCCCCTCCGGCTCCATCTTCACGATTCCCGGTCGCCGCCCCTATCAACTTGACAACCTCGTGCTGCGCAACGAGCAGAATGAAGCGGTTTCCTTCCGATCTGCCAGCCTGAACATCGAAGAACAAGGGCTGAGTACGATGACCCTACGCCAAGAAGGAACCTTCGGCACCCACGCCGCTGCAGTCATCCGGTACCGTTTCCATTCCGGCTCAGCTAAAGTCTTTTGCAGTGTCCACTACCTGAATAACGACCTCAGCCACGAATTCAGTGACATCAGTAGCCTGATCTGGCCGCTCCGCCTGCCGGAACCATGCGCAGGCCTGAGTACCCGTATCAACGGCAATAGTGAAAACTTCACCGCTCCCGCCCGACTCTTCCAGAAAGACGATCAGCTCCTCTCCCGTAACGGTGCTGAAGCAGACGCCCAGATGGAGGGGAGCCTGCGTCTACAGCTGGCTGGTGGTGCACTCGGACTCGGTCTACGTGACGCCGTCTGGCGCTACCCGAAAGCCTTCAGCGTCGCAGCCGACCAAGTTCTCATCGAAATCCTGCCTGATCAAGGTGATCCAACCTTCGGCAAACATTTGCCAGCCTACCTGCGCTTCCCCTTTCTCGAGGGCAAATACCGCATGAAATGGGGTATGGGTTTCAGCGAAAATATCTTTTTCGACTTTTCCGGAAACAGCACGCTGGAACAAATTTCCGCTGCCACCCAACTACCCGTCCTCGCCGTCGTCGACCGCGATTGGTATTTTCGTTGTCAAGTCATTCAGGGAGCGTCTCCGAACAGCGACCACAGCTTCGATGAATACGACCGTAAAGTCGACCAAGCTTTAGAAGGCCATTGGTTAAGCAAAGCTGCTCAACGCGAGTACGGCTTCCTCAACTATGGCGACTGGTACGGCGAACGCGGCCACAACTGGGGCAACAACGAATACGACCTGGCTCATGGTATGTTCGTCCATTTTATGCGCAGCGGCAACCGCAAGGCAGCACGGCTGGCGACTCTGGCCGCTCAGCATCAAGCTGACGTCGATATCGTCCGCGCTTACAAAGATCCCTATTACCTCGGCGGCAATGCAGAACATTCAGTCGGCCACACCGGCGTCAGTTATCAAATTTTTGACCGAGCCACCTGGACCTACCGCTATGACTACTCATTCAGTGCCGAAAACGGCCACAATTGGGCTCAGGGGATGGTCAACGAATGGCAAATGCATGGCAATGCATCGGTTATGCAGTCAGCCATTATGCTGGGCGAACACATCAACAACTATATGGCTCCGAACTTCAAAGTTCTCGGCAATCATGAACGTTCGGCTGGTTGGAGCCTCAAAAGCATCATAGCTCTTTACACCGCCACTTCTGACCCCGAATACCTCGAATCGGCCCGTCTGATCATCACAGTACCACTGCGCGAACAAAATTTCAAAGATGGCGGCGCCTGGCCTCACGTTCTCCCCGCCGGCCATAATGGCGGACATAAAAACACCTATGGCAACTGCACCTTTTTGATCGGCGTGCTGATGGAAGGGATGGTGCAATTCCACCGGGAAACTGGCGATCCCGACGTCGCCAAATCGCTGACCGCGGCGTCCGAATGGTTGAAATGTTCGTTTATTGATGAAGAATTCGCTTGGCCCTACGCCAGCTCTATCGAGGGCAAAGCCTACAACCAGGCTGCTCCAGGACTCAATATGCTGATTGCCCCCGCCGCCATCTACGTAGCCAACCTCAACCAAGATCGGAGGCTGTTTGATATCGCCTCTATGGCGATGGGTCAGTGCACCTTCACTGATATGGATACCGCTGGTAAAGCCCTCTCCATGGATTTGGGTCTGATCTCAGGACTGCTTGACGGACTCGCCATCTGGAATCGCAATAACCCCAGCCAACCTTACCGCTACAACCAAGATGAAATGCTCCGTAAATTTATGGATCCTCGGAAAAATGCTTTCAATTTGCGCGGACCTGACCACAAGGTATTCGGCATCCGTTTAAAACAAGACAATCCACAACTGCAGCTTACCCGTCGCAAACACGGTGCCCGCCCCAACTTCAAAAGTGAATATACCCTGCAGATCAGCACCGCCAAAGGCACGATCCTGCACCAAGAAAAAAATCCGACGTTGGAACCGTTGCAGAAGAGTTTTCCATTGCTAGGACGAGCTGGCGATCTCTGCACCGTTACGATTGATGATGATATGACTGCGGTCTGGACGATTCCGGTCAGCGATGAAGTCGAGGCTTGGGTTGAGTTGGCTCCCAACACCACCATCTCCTGCCGCACCCGTTGCCACTATTGTCTGCAGGTACCGGCCGGTACCCGTGCCTTCACAGTCACCCTCTCAGCCATTCACCCTGGCAGTTTTGGCGGCGTGCTGGCGACCGCTGACGGCAAGGTGCTGGATACACAACAAGGGTCTAAAATCGGCAAAGCCAACCTGCCTTGGCTTAAGGCCTCCGACGCAACGAAAGCCACACTAGTTCTCAGTTCTGGAGAATTACCCCCCGGTCCGGACGGTCACTGCACGCTGACCGTCTGGGCCAGCGGTGATATCGGCGTGGCCGTCGATGGCATCCCAGCCCGCCTCAGCCTCGTCCCGATAACTCCATAATTCATCGTAACATTGCCATCCAGGAGTAAATTATGTTGCGCCTTGTTTTTCTATTGGCATTTTCAGGAATTATCGTTACGAGTCAGGAAATCAGAAATCTCTGTGGTGAATACCGTAACGGCCAAGTCTTTCTGCAATGGGAAGAACACGCCCTGCCCCAGGATGCCACTCTGCAAGTTTGGGTCAGCGACAGCCCATTTACCTCCTCAGAGACTAAAAAAAATCTGCTGGCCAAAAACATCCACCAGAGCAGTGCGCGTGATTGGTGGCAAGACCCCGCATCATTTTTCAAGAGTGCGCAGCCAGCTACGCCAATAGGCTTTGTCATCCAAGATAACGGGCAAGCGCTAAATCCCGCTAACGGCTTGCATGTCCATACCATTCCCCGCAATGGTGATGGTGAGCGTTACTACGGGGTCACCTGGCATTCTGATAATAGCGTTGTAGAACAACCATTTCGCCCTGGGATGAATTGTTTGGCTACCGCAGTGGCGGTTAAATTCGAGCAAGTAGTTCCCATCAGCCTGCAATCACCAGCACTTAAACGGGGTGATGGGTTGGGCAAAGCCTTAGTGTTCGCCTTCCATGGACGTGGTGGTGGTGCTGGCGTGAACAATACAACCGGCAAAGCGACTGGCACCCACTTATGGTTCGCCGACAGCAACCAAGGCTGGCGAGAAGGACTGCCTTTCAAATTCAATCTCAGTATTTCGGAAAACGAGGTCTGTATTTCACCATTTGACCGCACTTGGATCAACCGACCGCTGTATGAATCCAAAGACGCCCGCGATCACGTACCGGCAGTCAGTTCTTTCTGGTCGGGATACAACACCAACATTGCCAAGAGCAACAACACTCCGGAAATTGAAGTTGATATATACATCGAGCGCTATTTGCTGGCGTTGATGGACTGGGCTCAGAACTGGCTGGGCACCGACAGCAACCGCTGTTATCTAACCGGAGCCTCGATGGGCGGCTCCGCCGGCATCTCGCTGGGACTGCATTATCCCGGGCGTTTCGCCGCCATCCACGCTATGGTGCCTGTGTACCGCTATACTTGGGAGGAATGCTCCACTTCCAAAGCCGTCTCTGCTGGACGCTTGGCCTGCGCATGCGGCCCACTGCAGGAACGCCCTGCTAAAATGCAAAACAGCGGTCAAGACTTCCTCGAATATATGGATGGCGCAATGAACATCAATCGCCAGCAGATTGACACGCCGCCCATTTTTGCCACCAATGGGCGGCGTGACGCTTCCATACCGTGGGTCAACAACCCGCCATTTTATCAGGCTGCCAACCAAAGCCGCCAGGCATTCGCAGTATTCTGGAATGACGGGCCTCACGGGATGAGCTCATCGGCACCGAAAGATGTCAAGAACTGGAGCAACTACCTCTTCAAGTATCGCCTCGACCAAAGTTACCCGGCTTTCAGCAACTGCTCGGATAACAAGAATTATGGCAATGGCGCACCGGAAGACGGCGATATCGTCGGCTGGATAAACCGCGGTCTGGAATGGGCAGAAATCAAAGACACGCGCTGGGAGTACAGTATTCAACTCTCAGCCAAGCACCCGGACATCAGTTATCCTGTCAGCACCGACGTGACCCTGCGCCGGCTGCAACAATTCTGCGTCCAGCCCGGCGAGATACTGCAGGTCAAAATTGGCTCTGGCGAGGAATTCTCGCATACGATTCCTGCGGATGGGCTACTGACCATTCGTGGGATCAAGTTCGCGGATGCCCAACCGGTGAGTCTGACTGTGCGTCGGCCAGCAGAAGCCGGTAAGGGTCGGTAACCCCGCAGAAGGCCTTCTTCATCCATTACATGGAGATTGATTGGCCGAGAGCTATTCTACTGGTCAAGAGCAGCATGCACGTCCTATCCATAAATTCATCTGCGAGCCAAGTTCCCATTTATGAGAAGGGAAAACGATTTCGGTATGTCCTCCCGTTTGAGATGGCCTTTTGAAGCCATAGCACAGGATCAAACAAGCAACGCTGGTTTTATGTTACAGTCCCGTGGAAATAAAACGTCAGGCATTTTTTCTGAAGATATGACAGCCTGCATTTTTTTCTCCACGCCAGCAAAGTCTCCCTCATCGAAAGCAACCGCGAGCTGAAATACGGGCGTTTTCCTGGGGTGAGATAGCGTTTGAGTTTGCCGGTTTTCCTCCAGGATATGAGCGGCATTGATTTCATCAGGCACCGCATCCTATTCCTGCAGCAGAATGACCCCCGAACAGCCCCGAGTCTGTTCCTGCATGAATGCTTCGGTGGCATCGCGTCCTATCCATAAATTCGTCTGTGGCCCAAGTTCCCATTTTTGAGAAGGAAGGAAACGATTTTGGCAGGAATTTTCATAGGACGGGATCATCTGCAAACGGTGAATTTGGCGCAGATTGTGCCTTCTTCCAGCCTGAATTCCGGCATTCAGACACAGGGCACCCTCCGGCGCAAGGCCGGATGAATGGGAATGCAGGTATTTGGAAGCTTCAGGCT
>JBAXYW010000210.1:0-7539 GCA_041670605.1 Lentisphaeria bacterium | reverse complement strand
CTTTTTCGTTGATCGGGCTTGCATTGCCGAGATTCAGGATTAAAATTTATTGTTGCACAGTGGCTCCTTTTTGGGCCAGTTTTTTCGTAGGAACTACCAATAAGGTGCCACTGTCTTTTCACAAGTCAAATTTCAATATTATAATTTTTTGTCACACTTAAATTATTGGCCAATAATCAGATAAAGGAAAAATCACGCCCTCTTTTTCAGGACTGAGATTCAGTTATCTGAGGTTGAATTTTGTGTCCAAGACTACAAGTAATCACTCTCTGAAAGTTGTTTTTCGGAGAAAAAGCGGTAAATAATATGAACAACGCCCGGGTGGTGGAATGGCAGACACTAGACTTAAAATCTCCTGACCGAAAGATCGTACGGATTCGAATCCCGTCTCTGGTACCACATGCTATTTAAGACTTGCGACTTTCCCGCAAGTCCTTTTTTCAATTTTCGATGTTTCTAAATGTTCCCCAGAGATTTTTGTTATTAAAAGAGATTTGATGGGGCGCAATCCCTGTTTTTCTGTCCAATCCATATAATTTGGCAGATTAGCTGCAAAGCAAGCATCAAAATGGTGGCATGGCGGTAAAGCTGAGTGCGATATTTTTACATAACTCTGAGAATTGAAGCCAGTCTGCAGGACCCGAGAACAGGAAAAGGATTATCATGCTTCCCATGACGATGGTGGTTTTTCTGGTAGGGAAAGGTATTTTTGTATTGGTATCCTGATCGCTGAGCAGGAAGATCAGAAGCAAGAAGTTGGTATGACAGATAGCCGCTTGCCAGCGAGGGTAATCAACAATGATCAGAGCTGCGGAAAATGGGGCGAAAGCCGCAAGCGCCAGAAAAAGCAGTTTGAAGCGGGGCTGTCCACTGATTCCGCTTCTCAGAAGCTGACACCAGATGTGTAAAGGATATGCCAGAGCCAGCAGAGTAAAGATCATTCCGGTCAAGTAGCTGATCCGATTTTTTATGATTTCATTTATCAGATTGCGAATATGGAAGGCATAGTTTTCTTCAATAATACTCAGCGCATAGCCCGAAAAAAAGGTTCTCTGATACTGGTCTTTTACAGAACAGAATTTGCTCAATTCTTCAGCGCTTGGAGTATTGTTTTTTATACAGCAAAAGAGAATGATAGCGGCTGCTGAGGCCAGGATGCAGGTTGTCAAAAAGGCGACGTTTTTTTTATTTTTCCATTGGCTATTCCATAAGGTCGCCGCAATGATTGTCGGAAGATAAAAAAGCAGAAAGAGTTCATGAATCAGGGTCGCGGCGGGAATAAGCACTGGGATGACCCATTTCAGAGGTGAATTCCTCCAGATCATGGCGACGGAAAAAATGCATATCACCAGAAGGGAAAAGTCCAGTCTGGCGAAGTCATTGATCAAGTGCAGATGTGTTACCGGCAAAGAAAAATATAATCCGGTCAGCAGACTCAGTACTGCAATATGCCGGGCATCTCGGATTTTTCGAATGATACCGAAGATCAGGCCGAGGCAGAGGGCAACACTGCTCCAGTACAGGAATTGAAAGAGTGCGACTTGCGAAAAATATTTAGAAAACCAGCAAAAGGCCGTGCCGGCCAGTGCTCTGGGCATGAAAGCCAGCTCATAGGAATAAAGCAGATGCCCCAGGCGGTATTTGCAGAAAAACTTGTATTTGTTGAGGAACATAGGATTGTGAGCATACAGGTAGCCCAGGTAGAGGATTGCGGCAGCTACATAAATCAGGCGGTGATGCAGTAGAGACGATATTTTGCCGGAGAATTCCGGTTGTGAAGCAACAAAGGCCGGCGATGATATGACTTTTTCCCACAAAAAATTGCTGACGAGGCAGGTTAAGAATACTGCTGGATAAAGCATGAGCAGATAAATCGTCAGCTGGGTGTATGCTGTTGGGAATGCATCTGCAATTCGGTTGTACAGTGGGATTCGGGCCATCAGGAGAGTAGTGAACAGGCTAAAAAACAGCCAGAATGGCTTGCGAACTTGTTCTTTGAACAAGTCAATGATATCTGGCCATTTTTTGATTGTCAGTAGTAGTACCGAAGCAAAGGCCACGGTTCGAAGTGGGTTGATCCGCGGGAAAAGGCAGAGTTCCAGTCCAGCGAACAGGGCTGTCATCAAGAGAATTGTGGCGTATCCCGGGGAGAGCAGTATCCCGACAAATAAGCAGAGTCCCAGCCAAAACAGGTTTGTGTTTTGAGAAACCCTGAAAAAAACACCCATGTCAGGAACAGGCATTTTGAATATTGTTGACTGATCGCCTGAAATTTCGTAAGAAAGCGGGTTCTTTTCCATATCCGGAAATGCAACAGTCTGAAATCCGGATTTAGGAAAATACAATTTTTCACCCTGCCGCAGAAAAAAAGTCATCGGCTGGATCTTCCCGTTCCGGTCTGCTTTTTGTTTCAGCTTGGTAAAGTTGGGGAAATAACATTCTGAGCTATGCGTTTCGACATGTCTCATCAGGACGTATTTTGGCAGTATAATCTGAAAAGGCTCTCGTATTTTTGCTGCAGGGCGAAGTTGGGCATGGATGACGACTGGAAATGGGCGTGAGTAATGATAGAGATATGTAAAAACACAAACCGACAGCATTGCCAGGCAGGCCGAACCGCAACGTTTCAGAATCACAGGTAAAAATTGCATCAGAAAATCTCACCTTTCAAAAAAATGATATACTGCCCAATCGGAGTTTTTTTTGATGATCGTCTCTTTTTTCTGGAAGTTCCGGATGCTGTCAGTCTCCTTTGAATCAAGCTGAGGTTTACTGTTAGGTCCAGGCGGTCTTTTCATTTCATCCGGGCGGGTGTCACTTGTGTAGAGCCAGGAACTCGCGGGCCGCCAGCGCAAACAATAGAAGGATGACTGTAATCATGAGAATTCGCTGTAAGGCTTGCTTACAGCAGAACGCGCGTAGAAACCATTTCAAGTATTTGGGCAGCCATTGCTTGAATTTGAAATTTGACATTCCTGTTTGGCGGTCTTCCCAGCTGGTAGGCACTTCAGTGATGGAGAATTTCTTTTCGCGTGCCTTGACTACCAGTTCGATCCCAAGTTCAAAGCCGCCGTCGCTTTTAATAGGGATTTGCTTCAGCATGGTTTTTCGGTACAGCTTGAAACTGTTGGTCGGGTCATGGGTTGGCAATCCGGCCAGATAATACAAAGTGTTTCCGGCCAGTCTGGACAGGGATGATTTCAGCAATGGGGCGCCGTATTGCCTTCCACCGCGCATATACCGTGAGGCGCAGACGATGTCCGCATTCTGTTGTTGGGCGGCTTCGAGCATATCGTTGATGACTGCCGGTGGATCGCTCAGGTCTGCCATGGTCACGACAACAAATTTGCTTTCGGCGTATTCCATCCCGGTTTTTATGGCATTCAATGCGCCCTTGCCATATTTGTTTTTCAGCAGAATAACTTGAAAGGGCAGGTTTTCTGCTGTCTTGCGGGCAGCTGGGAGGGTGTTGTCATCATTCTGGTCATACACCAGAATGACAATCAGCGGGTGGTGAACTTGCTCGGCAATTTTCTCAAGGACAGCTGTAATATTACTGCCTTCGTTATATACCGGAAGTACCAAGGAAAGAAGCAGCTTGCCGTCGCCGTTTTTCAGATGCCTCCGAGCTTTATCTGTTCGAGAATCCATTCAATTACCTCTGAAAGAATCGCTTTAAGCGGAGTTTCAGCCTTGAAACCAAGCAATTTTTCCGCTTTATGCACATCCGGGACACGTTTCTGAACATCGTACTGATATGGTTCATCGGAAACATAGGAGAATTTCCGTTGGCCATGATGAATTTTGCCCCAGATCATTTCCGCCAGTTCCAGGACGCTTGTCGATTCTGCAGTAGAGAGATTGAAGTCTTCATTGATTGCGGCGGGATTTTCGATGCAGAACCGGATACCTTGAGCCAGGTCGCCTCCATAGGTATAGTGGCGGATTTGATGTCCTGAACCGAGCAGATGCAGCGGATTCTGACCACGGGCAATTTTCTGAATCAGATCGGGAACCACATGGCTCAAGGCCAGTTCAAGATTGCCAGAACAGATTTTTCGTTCACAGAGCGCTTTTTTTTCACCGGTTCCGACACAATTGAAGGGGCGGATGATCGTGTACGGCAATTGGTATTGTTCCCAAGCCCCCTGGGCAAAGTATTCACAGGCCAATTTCTGGAAACCATAAGTACTTTTCGGAGGCGGCGAATTGCGCTGCTCACCTTCCGTCGTTGGGAAGAGGAGCGCGGATTCATAGACCATACTGGAACTGAGGACATTGATTTTTTTCAGATGATGCTTTTTGAAGGCATCAATGGCGGCATCAAAAGTCGAAGCGATGATGCGTTCATTCTCCGCCAGCAGGTCGTAGGCCATTTCATGAAAATAGGTAATACCACCGATCATAGCTGCCGCTGCGACAATTTGGTCGCATTCGGATGCAAGGTCTTTCAGCAGCGTCGTATTTTTCACATCGCTTTCGGTGAAATGGTAATTCGGATGACGATCATAGGATTTTTCCACCTTTCCATATTTTGAAAAGTTATCAATGCCAACGACAACATGGCCATGCCGGAGTAATTCTTCGACGAGGTAACCGCAAATAAACCCAGCAGAGCCAGTGATCAGAATTTTCATAGCTAAAAACCTTTTTTGAGATGAGCGGGTAGGGTCAGCTTTTTTGTGGATTTGACCAGATGCCCCAGCAGTCGACAAAGGGCTGCTGCGGTGATAGAGTAAGGTATTCCTTGTGTGGCACACCCAAAATGATGCCGTCGGCCTGGGCGAGGGCTTCCTCAAGGGGGCAGGTTTCTGGAAGCCAAGGATCGGATGGGATGACTTCTGCCATTCGGAATTCAAGTATTTTTTTGATTTTGAAGGAGAGGCTTTCTCTGGTATCGTCATTATCAGCTTTGAAGGTCATACCCAGAATGGCGATTTTGCGTTGTCTAAGATCGCCATCGAATTTCTGACTCATCTGATCGACCAAAAAAGACGGCAGTCCTTCGTTAACCAGCATCGCAGAATGGCCCAGATGGAAATGGTGTTTGTGAAAAGCAGCGATCTGCATGGTGTCTTTGAAAAGGCAGGGGCCGGCAGCCAGGCCAGGTCTGGCGAAGGAACGGGCACGGGGATAATCTTCGGTCATCGCAGCAAAAATCTTGTGGAAGTCATAACCGAATTCTGTTGCCATCATGTAAAACTGGTTGGCGATGGCGAATTGCAGATAACGCCAACTGTTGGTCATCAGTTTGGCCAGTTCGGCTTCCTCCGGACTAAGAACGATGATTTTTTCTGTGATTCTGCTAAACAGGGCGATGGTTTCTTGTTCGGCTTCCAAAGAAGTAGCCGAGACCAGCTGGGGCAGGCTGAAGATTTCGCTGATTCCCTTGCCCTCTTGGATTCGTTCCGGGCAGAAAGCCAGTTTTTTTACTTTGGATTCGTTTTGCAGAATATTTTCGATGACCCGTGTTGTGCCCGGATAGATGGTGCTGCGCAGAATGATCAATTGATGCGAATGCAAATGTTTCTTATAATGCCGTAGGATCCGGATGACATCCTGAACTCTCGGATTGAGGTGTTCGTCAATTGGTGTGCCAGTGATAAAACAGACCACGTCGGCGTTATCCACAACCGAATCATCGCTGCAGACAAAAAGGTTCTTATTCAGATGGCGGTACAGAATTTCCTGTGCGCCTTCTTCTTGGAACGGGATCACACCCTGGTTGAGGTCCGCAATTGCCTGTTCATTGATATCCAGAAGGGTGACATGAACACCTTTTGAAGCAAACGCCAGCCCTAGTGGAAGCCCAACATGACCGCAACCACCAACAACTACCAGATTAATCATAGTTTCATCTTGCGCCATAAAAGAAAAAATCCTGTTTTTTTAGCGGATGCAACCTGATAATGATTCATGTCTTATTTTTATGATATCGAATAAAAGATACAATACACAGCAGTTAGAAGATTACAAACTAAATTTAACTGATATTCCTGATATTTTTGTTGGTTTTATCAACAGTTAGGAAAACCCCCTCCGAAATTCTAGGCAGAACCTCCGCCACCCTCTCATCAACTTGAATTTGGGGGTTAGCGAGGTTTTTCGCGTTGGGAAACAGGCTTTCCGATCGTCTCGGCGGCAGATATTTTCTTCCGGGGAGTGTTTTCTCGTTCTCATCGCGTTTTTGTTTCCCGTTTTGCCCCCTTCATGGTGTGACGGAACACCCGCCGGGTAACCGGCGGTTTTCAAGGGGTGGCCAGATGCCTTTGAGGAAAAGGTTTCCGGGATTTTTCCTGACCAGTCAGCCGAACGATTTTCTCTGATTGGTCAGGTTTCACAGCATTGTAAACGTGGGGACTTCGAGAATTTTGAATACGGGCGACTTCTGCTGCATCGACCTGCAGAGGTAATCACACTATCCTTCTCTGGTATGACATCGTTTTTTAATCCTGATGCGGGCGATGTCGGCCTTGACTTGACACCGTCTGTCAAGAAACAACCTTATGCTTTCCATTGCTTTCTCAATCGGTTTACCCTCCTCTGCTTCCGGGGATTCATGCACTGTGACATGGATCTGTGATTCCTCCTCCTCGGTGTCCTTTGCTTCTGCGGCCTTGCCGCAGACCGGAACAGTGACGGGCTGATTCTCCAGCTTGTCAATGTAATTGCTGTCCCGCAAGACCGACTGCAGGAGCGCCGCAATGAATCCCATAGTCGCAAAGTTTTCCGGGCTATTTTTCCTGGAATCGAACTTGTGGGTCAGATTCATGCCAAGGTGCTTGAGGTCATTGTTCATTGTCTCAACGCCCCAATGTCGCCGCAAAATGAGCGCCACGTAGAGGGCGTCCAAAAAGGTATCAAAGATTGTATTGTCCTAAGATTACGCAGATTTTAAGGATTGTTTTGTAGGCCGTCAAGAATAATCGTTGATTTTTTTGCAAAAGCTATGTTTTTGGCAGATGTGACATGAAATGTTATCCATCTGTTGAAGTTTCGTTCACTGTGCAAAACCAGAGACTGGATGACATTAAAAAACAATGGGGTTATAAACTTGACACCACTAAACTTGCCGGTACGCCCTATATGTGGTGGTATGATTTCGAGAGGTCTCGTCTGACAGCAATTCATGTTCCTTTTTCAATCCAGCGTAGTGCAAAATAAGGTTACACTGCAGGACATGGTTCCGATGTGGTTTTAACGACTCTCCGGGCCGAGGATCGCACTCGATAAAATGTCCATAAAAGGTTTATAATAAACAGGTTGAAGATTATGAAATAGTCCAGGAATTTTTTTTGCAAAAAAAATTGGAGAATAGCATTTGTAAACTGCAAAAGTCGATGTAGTATAAATCAGGTGTTTTAATTGTCAGTTGCGGCAGAAAGCTGAATCAGTGATGTTGAGCGCTATGCTTGCTCACGATATTTACCCCATAAACGGGGACGCCTGCAGTAAATCTTGAAAGGAAGATATGATGAGGCGGATGACAGTTCTCATAATGATGAGTCTCATTTTCGCGATTCAGGCCGAAATGCTGCT
>JBAXYW010000209.1:0-7591 GCA_041670605.1 Lentisphaeria bacterium | reverse complement strand
GGGTGGATGTGTTTTCTAAAAGGTGCATGGGACGCATGGGTATGACGATTTAACAATGGGATGCTTGCTCTGGACTTTTCCGGCTCATTGTCCCATTGTCCTATCCATACGTCCCATACGTCCTCTGCTCCCTGCATCTTTAAGAAAAAAGTATTGTGGGGACGGGGAAATTGTAAGTTGTGAGTCGTAAGTTTAAGCAGTAGGCAGTATATGAAAACATCTTTCTTTATCTGGCTGGGCGGTTTAATTCTGTCGCTGGTTTTGTGTCCTCTGCTGCCGGGGGTTGTGAACAAGGTGAAAGCGCAAATGGTCGGCAGTCAGGGTGCCAGCATCTGGCAGCTATATTACGATCTTTTCAAGCTCTTCCGGAAGGGGAGCGTCTATAGCCATACCAGTACTTGGATTTTGCCCTTGGCACCGTTGGTTTCTCTTGCCGCGATGTTGATCGGAATGCTGTTTATACCGTTTGCCTTCACGGATTCCCCTTTCGCATGTCAGGGAGATGTCGTCTTGTTCTTTTATCTGCTTGGGCTGGGACGGATGCTGAGCGTGCTGGCGGCCCTGGACACCGGATCGAGCTTTGCCGGCATGGGGGCCAGTCGGGAAATGCAGTTTTCCACGCTGACTGAAATCGGTATCTTCTGCATTGTGGCCTTCTTAGTACTGATGACTGGCCATTTCAGCCTTTCTGGATTGCTGAACGGATTCGGCACCTCGGCTTGGTCGTTCAGTGCTGCTGCTATGCTGCTGGTGGCTGTCGCATTTTTCATCGTTCTGCTTTCTGAAAATTGCCGCGTTCCTTTTGATGATCCGGATACGCATCTGGAATTGACGATGATTCATGAGGCGATGATCCTGGATTATGGTGGCCCGGATCTGGGCCTGATCCATTATGCCGCGGCTTTGAAGCTCTGGCTTTTTGCTTCTATCTGGGTGCTGATCCTTTTGCCGGCAGATGTCTTCCGCGGGCTGCTGGGCTTATTGGTGTATCTGGCGGCTCAGCTGCTGGTGGGGGTGCTGCTCGGCGTCACGGAATCGGTCACCGCCCGATTCCGTTTTCTGAAAGTGCCGCAAATTCTGTTGTCGGTTCCCAGTCTTTCGCTGATTGCAATAATTCTGCTACTGGTTTTCAAGTGAGGATGAAATGTTTGATTTGTTCGATATGCTGCTGTTTGATTTCTGGATCAACAATTTGATCGAGGAAGGGGACTTCGATGAACGATTTGATTGAAATCCTGCTGCTGTGTTTTCTTCTTTGTTCCTTCCTGCTGACCTGTTCGAGCCGTCTGCTGCACTGTATCAAGTTGGTCGCAGTACAAGGCATTCTGCTCGGCCTGCTGCCGCTGGTTCTAAGTGATGTGGGAAACTCCGGGCCAGGACTGGGAATCCTTTTTCTTTCGATCATCAATGTGGTCATCAAAGGTGCAGTCCTCCCATATCTGCTTATCCGTACGATGCACCAGGCGCAGGTGCGCCGGGAGCTGGAGCCAATGGTTGGTTATGCTTTATCCAGTCTGCTGGCTTTGTTGTTGATCGGCGGGGCTTTCTGGTTTTCCAGACAGCTGGATGGCACGGGACCGGTCGCATCTCGGCTGGCTGCACCGGTGGCTTTCAGCACGATACTGATCGGTCTTTTCCTGATTATATCACGTCGCAAAGCCCTGACCCAGGTGTTGGGCTTTCTGACCTTTGAAAATGGTATTGCCCTCTTTGGGGTTGGCATGATGCTGGAACATGGCGCCATTATTGAACTGGGTATTTTGCTCGATGTCTTTGTCCTCGTGTTCGTAATGGGAATCGCGGTCTTCCAAATCAGCCGCGAGTTTCAGCATATCGATGCTGACCGGCTGAATTCCCTACGGGATTGTCCGAAGGAAAGCGCAGCGGAATAACCCTTTGAAGAAACTCCAACTGGTTCTGATGCAACAATTCAGGGAGATGATACGACGATGATCTTGTTATTGGCAGTGATCTTTCCGTTATTGGCTGCACTCGCAATTTTGCTTGGGGGGTGCAGCGCCAAGCCTGCTTGGGGCAGGAGTTGGCTGTTGGCCGGAGCGTTCAGCCATGCGCTGCTCTGTGTGCTGGCGGTACGCCTTGGGGGGCACGCTTGGACAGTTTTGCTGTTTCGCACGGAAGAATGGCTTGCGCTGGATCGTTTCAGTGAACTGATCCTGGTGCTGACAAGTGTACTGTTTTTGGCAGTCGCCTTACATCTGTTTTTTTGGTTGCCTGCCGAATACCAGCTGGCAAAATCGAAAACGGCGGATACTGGAAAAAAGCCTGGGGGGGATTTTCTGCCGGAATTTATTTTTTTACCCTGTCTGTTGGGGTTTCTTGCTACCATGACGCTAGCCATTTCCTCGGCGAATTTAGGTTTGCTTTGGGTAGCGATCGAGGCGACAACCTTGGTCAGCGCGCCATTGATCTGTTTTCATCGTTCGCCAGCTTCCCTAGAAGCGATGTGGAAATATCTGTTGATCTGTTCGGTGGGCATCGGGCTGGCCCTGTTGGGAACCTTCTTTCTGGCACTTGCCGCCGGCAGTCACGCTAGTCTGAATATTTGGGCGCTGGCAGCTAAGGCCAATGCCCTAAATCCGCAATGGTGCAAAGCGGCTTTTATTCTGATTCTTGCGGGCTATGGAACGAAAATGGGCTTGGCTCCCTTTCATACTTGGCTGCCGGATGCCCACAGCGAAGCCCCTGGCGCGGTTTCGGCGCTGCTCTCGGCCGCTCTGTTGAATTGCTCCTTTCTCGGCATCCTTCGGTTTACTCAGATCATGCCGCAGAGTCTGCAGGTTTTCTGCCGGACTCTGCTGTTGGTGCTGGGCTTTTTCTCGCTTGCAGTGGCGGCCTTTTTTGTCATTCGCCAGCACGATTATAAACGCATGCTGGCCTATTCGAGTGTGGAACACATGGGACTACTGGCATTGCTCTGGAGTTGTGCTTTGAAAGATTCAACGATGCAGACCGCCACGATGCTGCATCTGATCGGGCACTCCCTGCTGAAAATGGTACTTTTCCTGGTTGCCGGCAATATTCTTCTGGCCTATGGGACGCGTTCGGTCACTGCCGTTAACGGAATGTTCAGTACCATCAGCCGGAATGCGTTTTTGTTTGTGACGGCTTTGCTGCTGGTTTGCGGGACGCCGCCTTCGCCGCTGTTTGTATCGGAATTGCTGCTGGTTTGCGAATTGGGTCCCTGGCTTGGCGGTTTGCTGCTGGTGTTGCTTTTCCTGGTCAGCGCTGGCATGCTGTCAACGGCTTTGAAAATGAGTATGGGAACGAATCCTCTCTTTACGGCAAGTGCGGAACCCGCCCGGATCGCTGAAACGCTCTGCGTGCTGCCTGCATTGAGTTTGCTGTTGCTGCTCCTTTTGGGGGGTATGTCGTGTTACTGGCTGAGCCGGATGAATTTGTGGTGGTAGAAAAAACGACTGAAAGAATTTCAGTAAACGAATTTTTGGAGCTTGTTTTCTGTAACCAATCATTGGACCGTACCTATGGCAGACGCATTTTTACAATTAACCAACCCGGGTAGTGCCTTGCTGGCGGATTTGCCGGTGTTGCCTTTTGTTGAATTCAGCCGTCAGGCGCTGTCGGCGATCCACGAGCGTGGAGGGCGCGTCTCGGCCTTTTTTGCGATTCCGCAAGCGAATAATTTTCGTTTGATTCTGGTTTTGGCGCTGGATGCTGAAGGAAATTTGTTGCTATCGGCCTGTGATGTCGAGCGGGAATATCCATCGTTGACCCCGGAATGCACTCAATTTCACTGGTTTGAACGAGAAATTGCCGAACAGTATGGGATCAAACCATTAGGGCATCCTTGGCTGAAACCCATTCGCTTTAATCACTCTGAAGAAGGGGAGGAGCGTGCGCCCGGGGTGACGGAATATTTTGCTATGCAGGGGGAAGCCGCCCATGAAGTCGCGGTTGGCCCTGTGCATGCCGGCGTCATCGAACCCGGGCATTTCCGCTTCCAATGCCTGGGGGAAGACGTTTTTTCGTTGGAAATCTCTCTGGGCTACCAGCACCGGGGTATCGAAAAAATGTTGCAGGGAGGTCCGGATAACAAGAGCATACACTTGCTGGAAACGGCGTCTGGAGACAGTTCTTGCGCCTCCGCCGGAGCATTTTGCCAGCTTCTGGAAACGCTGACTCCGGGTGGTCTGATCTCGGATCGCGATCAGGCCTTGCGGGTGGTAGCTTGGGAGCTCGAGCGTATCGCCAATCATGCCGGGGATCTGGGCGCCCTCGCCGGCGATGTCGCTTTTCGTCCGACAGCAGGGTATTGCGGGCGTATCCGTGGAGATTTCCTGAATATGACAGCAGCGCTTTGCGGCAATCGCTTTGGCCGTGGCCTGATTGTTCCCGGAGGCATGGGGTATGAGGTGGATCTGGCGATATGCAATAAGTTGCTGCCCTGGTTGAAGAAGACGGCAAATGAATTGGATAGCGCCCTGGATTTGCTCTTTGACGCTCCGAGTGTTCTGGATCGCTTTGAAAATACCGGTACGGTTAGCAGTGAAAGTGCGAGCCAGGCCGGCCTAGTTGGTGTCGCCGCAAGAGCTAGCGCTCTGGCGCAGGATGTACGAAGCAAACATCCCTACGGCTGGTATTGCCAACATAAGATCCCGATGCCGCTTGCTAAAAGCGGAGATGTTCTTGCCCGGGCCTGGGTGCGTCGGCAGGAATTGGCGGCCTCCGTGCAAATCGTGCAGGAATTGCTGGAAAATCTGCCCTTGCCCGGCAAAAAACCCGTGCCGTATCGGCTGGCTGGGGAACGGATCGTGGTCTCTTTGGTTGAGGCCTGGCGTGGAGAACTCTGCCATGTTGCCTTGACTGATGCTTCAGGAAAATTCAGCTCATACAAGATTGTGGATCCATCCTTCCACAATTGGTTTGGACTGGCGTTGTCTTTGCGCGGCGAGCAGATTTCGCATTTTCCATTGTGCAACAAAAGTTTCAATTTGTCCTATTGCGGGCATGATCTCTGACAGGGAGAAAAGACATGTGGAGCATCATCAAAGCTCGGTTTCAGCAAGGCTATCGCACCGGCAAATTTCCGCGTGTACGTCCTGTGATGCCGGAACGTTTTCAGGGGTTGCCCTGTATTGACAATGGCAAATGCCCGGGAGATTGTCATGCTTGTATCGAGGTGTGTCCGACCGGAGCCATCCGCCGGGACGAATCCGGTCTTACGCTGGATATGGGCAAGTGTTTGTTTTGTGGTAAATGTGCTCCGGTCTGTCCCGTTGGGGTGATCCGTTTCAGCCGGGAACACGATTTAGGGCGCTTCAGCCGAGAAAAGCTACAGCGAACGGATGGTGCCTATCATTATGAACTTCAGGAAAATCCAGAAATCCAGAAATTTTGCGGTAAATCTCTGAAAATCCGGCAGGTCTCTGCCGGTGGCTGCGCAGCCTGCGAACTCGATTTCAACGTGCTAAATACCTTGGCTTGGGATATTGCCCGGCTGCATATCCAAGTTGTGCCTTCCCCCCGGCATGCAGACTGCCTGCTGGTTACCGGGCCGGTCAGTAAAAATATGCTGCTGGCCTTGCAGAAGACTTATGCCGCGATGCCGGAACCCGCCTTTGTGATTGCTTGTGGAACTTGTGCAATTTCCGGCGGAATCTTTGCCGGTAGCCCGGAGGTTTGCGGAGGGCTGGAAGGGATTCTGAAGGTGGATATGTATGTGCCGGGCTGCCCGCCGCATCCGGCGACTCTGCTGGAGGCATTGCTCCGCTTTATGGGACAGAAAATGCGTTGAGTTCGCGAATCCGTGTTATATTTTGTATCAAGCCAGCGAAAGAGTTGCTTAACTGGCAATGTTGCAGGAATCAACCGAGTCTTATACGGAAAGACGATGGAAAGTTACAGCTTTACAGATCAGGGCGAACGCGCAAAAATCTTTGCCTCGGTGAAACGGGTAGTGGTTAAAGTCGGTACCCAATTACTGCGTGGTGGCAAAAATTCCAGTTCAGGGAAGCGTATTGAAGAGCTGGTTGAGGTTTTGGCGGCCTTGCGAGCACGTGGGTTGGAAGTCATCCTGGTGAGTTCCGGTGCCGTTGGTTTTGGCATGACGGCTTTACAGACTGCGGTGCGTCCCAAGAAGATTGCCCAGTTGCAGGCCTTGGCGGCGGTTGGTCAAGGTCATATGATGAGCTGTTATGGTGTGGCTTGTGAGAAGCTTGGTTTTCATTGTGCCCAGCTGCTGTTAACAGCGGCAGATCTTCATGACCAAGTACGCAATCGCCGTGTCATCCAATGTATTAGCGCTTTGCTGGAAGCCGGAGTGCTCCCGATCATCAATGAGAATGATTCGGTTTGTGTGGATGAAATTCGAGTAGGTGACAACGATACACTGGCCGCTTATGTCGCGACAATGTTGCGGGCTGATCTGACTGTAATCCTGACAACGGTGGACGGACTGCAGTTCTGCCAACCTGATGAAGTGGAACTGGGTGCCCGTTTGAGCGTAGTGACGGAATTGGATGAAAAAATTCTGCAAATGGCCCGAGGGACGGATGGCAATCAATATTCGGTCGGCGGCATGATTACCAAGTTGCGCGCCGCCCATATCGTCAATCTGAGCGGTGAAGCGCTGTTGATTGGCGGCGGCAAGGATTTTTCCAATCTCGAACGCGTGCTGAACGGCGAAGATGTCGGCACCTTGTTTTTGCCGGTTCGGAAAAATCGGCTGCATGCCCGGCAACGTTTTTTGGCCTTTTTTTCCGAACCTGCTGGTAGTTTGATTGTGGATGCCGGGGCGGAGAAAGCGATCAGCCAGCAGAAGAAAAGCTTGCTTCCTGGCGGAGTGCTGGGCTTGACCGGGACTTTTCATCGCGGCGATACCGTCTGCATTGTCAACAGTGAACGCAAAGAACTGGCTCGGGGAATCGTCAATTTCGCCTTTGATGAAGTGGCCAAAATCTGCGGTGCGCAAAGCAACGATCTTGGCAAAGTCCTCGGACGTGAAGTGGAAAACCGGGAAATCGTTCACCGGGATTTTCTGGTGGTGACGCTTTGACGCAGAAAACCTGTTGGTACCCAAACTGGATGATTGACGCCTTTCGGCAGAATACGCTTTTTCGGGTTGGTGCTGAAAGATATTATCGAACCGATCTGAAAAGGAAATGAGCATGGAATTATTGTCACCGGCGGGGAATCTGGAATGCGCAGTTGCTGCGTTTCAATATGGGGCGGATGCCGTTTATTTAGGCATGAGCCAGTTTTCAGCCCGGGCGGATGCCGGGAATTTCAGCTTGGATGATCTGTCGATTCTTCTGGGCTTGGCGCATCAGAACCCGGAACGGCCTCGCAAAGTCTATGTCGCAGTCAATACCTTGCTGAGGAATTCGGAGTTGCCGGCGCTCATCGAGCTGCTTTCTCAGTTGCGGGATCTCGAAGTCGACGCTCTGATTGTTCAAGACCTCGGCGTTTATGAGATCGCTAATCGGCATTTTCCGGAATTGCCTCTGCATGCTAGTACTCAACTGGCAGTACATAATCGTTTCGGTATGCTGCAGGCCCAGGAAATGGGCTTCCAACGCGTGATCGCTGCCCGCGAAATGACGGGACGGGAAGT